>CAJKDC010000011.1 GCA_905198575.1 uncultured Bacteroides sp.
TTGTTCAGCGGTTTTCCTTTTTAGGAAACTATCACTCGAAATGTCGGATGAACCAAATAGAAAAAGGAATAGAATCGTCTAAGGCAGCAGAACGAACCGAACACAAGCATCAACGAGTGGGATACTGGCGAAGAAAAGTCCGAAAAATCAAATTACTCAGATTATTGATAAAACATGATTTATGTCCCCCACTCACCACAGACGAATTAAAAAACTGGCGTTCCAAGAAGCAATATCCATTAAATGAAGCTTTTATGGAATGGCAGCGTACTAATGATAATGAAAACCGGAACCCATATTATTACAGAAATTTATGCCTAAGCCAAAAGTTAGATTTGTCAGATATACATAACCGGCATATCATTGGTCGTGCTATATATCACTTAAACCAACGACGTGGTTTTTTAAGTAACCGCAAAGAAGAAACCAAGGAAAGTGAAGGAGCTGTTAAGGAAGGTATCAATGCCATTACAAATGAGATGCAGAGTCATGGTGTAGAATATTTAGGACAATATTTTTACATACTTTACCAGCAAAAAGGAAAAATACGTTCTAACTATACCAGTAGGATAGATCATTATGAAAAAGAATTACTAGCTATTTGTAAGAAACAGGAGCTACCGGAAGAGCTGACCAATGAACTTAGAAAAATCATAATTACACAGCGCCCTTTAAAATCACAAAAACAAAATGTCGGGAAATGTGTATTTGAACCCTCCAAGTCAAGATGTCCGGTATCACACCCATTATATGAACAATATAGAATGTACGCATTCATCAATAATATAAAGATACAAGGGCCAAATGACAACCAGCTTCGTGAATTAAACAATGTAGAAAAAAATGCAATAATACCTCTTTTTCTGCGCAAATCAAAAAAAGACTTTAAGTTCGAAGATATTGCAAAAAAATTATCTGGCACTAAAAAAGATTTTTGCTATTACAAAGACAAACCAGAGAAAGCATATCGTTTTAATTATCACATGGATACTACCATATCCGGTTGTCCGGTTATTGCGCAGTTGTCCGAAGTTTTTGGTGTAAAAGAGAATATAGATGAATGGTTAGAAAGAGCCTGTGAGGTTTATACAAACGGAGCCGGTAAAAACAGATACGAAATAATGAACGATATATGGCATGCGTTATTCTTTTTTGACGATGATGAGAAACTGAAGATATTTGCCATGGAAAAACTGCAACTTGATGAAGTCCATGCTATACAGTTCAGTAAAATACGCATTCCATCTGATTATGCTTCTTTATCATTAAAAGCTATCAGAAAAATACTGCCTTATATGAAGCAATATGGCATGATTTATTCGCATGCTGTTTTTTTGGCTAATCTTTCACATATAATCAAGTGTCAAACAGACAAAGAGGCACTTTTACCTATGCTGCCTCGTGAAGAGGCCGAAGATATTGTAAAAGCTTTTTATGAATTTGACCCTTCGATGTCGGCACTCCGTACACAAGAAGAATACGTTAAACATTATATCGCATATAAATATCATTTAGATGAGGAGAATGAGCGCAAATTGAAAAAGCTATACCACCCATCTATGATAGAAACATTTCCTAAAATACGGCAAAAGACACCAGATGGATATTATCAGCTGAAATCTCCAAGGACGGGAAGTATGCGTAACCCTATGGCAATGCATTCTTTGTTCAGACTACGCCATGTCATCAATAAATTATTGCAAAAAGGAAAAATTGACGAGGACACTATCATTAAAATAGAATTTGCCAGAGAACTTAACGACTACAATCAGAGAACAGCTATAAAACAGTGGCAAAACATTCTAGAAAAGCAAAATAAAGAAGCATACGAGAAAATCAAAGAACATTTTGGTAATGACTATATTCCTAGTACAACCGATTTGCTCAAATATAAATTGTGGGAGGAACAACAGCACATTTGTCTGTACACCGGTAAATCTATCGGGATAGAAAAACTTTTCAGTTCAACTGAATTTGATATAGAACATACTATCCCCCGTAGTGTAGGAGGCGACTCAACTGATATGAATTTAACGATATGCGACAGCCATTTCAATAGAGAAGTAAAAAAAGCACAAATACCATCACAACTGGCAAACCATGAGGATATTTTAGAACGAATATCGAGTTGGAAATCCAAGATTGAAAAATTGGATAAAGAAATCCGGAAAATCAATACAAAAGGAATTAGCGATAAAGAAACAAAAGACCACAGAATTCAAAAACGGCATCTCCTTATTTTGGAACGTGATTATTGGAAAGGAAAATACAGCCGATTCGTAATGCAAGAAGTTCCAGAAGGATTTTCACGCAGACAAGGAGTAGACATAAGTGTAATTTCCAAATATGCACGGCTCTATCTTAAATCATTGTTCCACCATGTATATATAGTGAAAGGTCTCATAACATCCGACTTTAGAAAAATATGGGGGCTACAAGACGAATATGATAAAAAAGCCCGCCATAATCATTGCCATCATGCAATAGATGCTATAACAATAGCATGTATTGGTAAAGCAGAATACGACAAGTTAGCACAGTATTATCATGATAAAGAACGTTATGACTGGAGTTTAAGCAGCCAGAAAGCTGTATTTCCTAAACCTTGGAAAACTTTTACAGAAGATGTAAAACACATAGACGAGACACTGCTGGTCAGCCATTATACTGCTGATAATATCAAAAAACGTACCCGAAAAAAAATTCGGATAAACGGAAAAGATACCAATAAGTATATGGAAGGAGATACAGCCAGGGTTTCATTGCACCAAGACACCTATTATGGTGCTATTGAACGTGCAGGTGAGATCAGATATGTAGTGAGAAAACCTATAGATCAAACAGACCCTAAACAGATTGTTGATAATGTTGTGCGAGAAAAAGTCATGGCCGCTATATCCGAATACGGAAGTCTAAAAAAAGCCGTAGAAGCAGGTATATGGATGAACAAAGAAAAAGGGATACGAATAAATAAGGCAAGAGTATATGCTACTCAAATAAAACGCCCTCTTGATATTCGCAGACAACGAGACGCAATCAAAGAATATAAACAGATGTATCATGTGGCTAATGATTCAAACTATATAATGGGAATTTATGTCGGTGCAGACAAAAAAGGTAAAGAAAAACGAACCTTTAAATTAGTAAACAGCCTAGATGCTGTAAAATTTTACAACAGTGGCCTTAAAGAGCAGAATATAGACATTCTGCACTATGAGGATAAGAACGGATATGCATTAAAGTGGAAATTAAAAATAGGCTCAATGGTGCTTTTATACGAGGATACTCCATCTGAAATTTATGACCTGGACTTAAAAGCTCTAAGCAAACGACTCTATAAAATAACCGGAATGTCATCAATGGTTGTTTCAGGCAACAGTTATGGTACATTAAGCCTAGTATTCCACCAAGAAGCTAGACCATCTACAGAATTTTCTTCTAAAAATGGTATCTATAAAGCAAACGAAATATTAAGGCCAGGAATTACTTTATTACATACTCAATTCAAAGGACTGGTACAAGACCAGGATTTTGCAATAAATGAAATTGGCGAAATTATTTTTTTTTGACAAATGATTAAGCAAACTTTATTTTTTTCTACACCTGTTTCTCTTTCACTTAAATACAACCAAATAGAAATAAGCTTTAAAGAGAGCGAAGAAATTATTACAAGACCGATAGAAGATGTCGGTCTTGTAATAATTGAAAACCCAATGGTTCACATTACAGTACCTTTGCTAAATGCATTAGCAAACAGCAATGTTACTGTAGTTTTTTGTGATAATAAATGCATGCCCAATACAATGCTTATGCCTTTGGAGTCAAATTCCATACAACAAGAAGTATATAGATTTCAAACAGAAGTGACCCAACCCACGAAAAAACGCATTTGGAAAGAAATCATTGAAAATAAAATCAGAAACCAAGCTACTTTATTAGATATATTAGGTTTGGATGGAAGCCTGCTGAAACCTTATTATATGAATGTTTTATCGGGCGACAGTAACAACAGAGAAGGCATAGCAGCTAAAATATATTGGCAACAAATTTTTGGTAAAGAATTTATTCGCAAACGTGAAGGCGCATACCCAAATACCATACTAAATTATGGATATACAATATTAAGAGCTGCTGTTACCAGAGCTTTATTAGGTTCAGGATTATTCCCTGCATTTGGTCTATTTCATCGGAATAGATATAATGCATTTCCACTAGCAGACGATATAATGGAACCTTACCGGCCATTTGTTGATTTTGCAGTTAAGCAAATTTATGATTTCTCTTCACATAATGAAATCAACAAAGAAATTAAACAGGTTTTGACACAAGTTCTTTATACAGATGTAAAAATCAAAAAACAAATCCATCCCTTACAAATTGCATTATCCATAACGACAGCTTCCCTTGTCCGAGCATTAAAAGATAAAAAAGAAAATATTATTTATCCGACATTCGTATGACAGAGTTACGCTTAAATGCTTATCATATTATGTGGCTATTCGTATTTTTTGATTTACCTGTAACTACAAAACAAGAACAAAAGATTGCTTCAGATTTCAGAAAGAATCTTTTAAAAGAAGGATTCACCATGATGCAATTTTCTGTGTATATACGGCACTGTGCATCACACGAAAGTCTTGTCGTACATAAACGACGAATAAAATCAATGATGCCCAGTTCTGGAAAAATTAGTATGCTTGCTGTTACTGACAAACAATATGCTGATATTGAAACTATTTTTGGCAAAACAGCAAAAAAAGAAATAAAAGCACCTATACAATTGGAGTTTTTTTAATATTTTTGTATGGACTAGATTAGAAATTAAGCCACTTCATATAGACAATATAGAATGTAATCACTTATATTACAATCTATTATAAAATATATGTTGTGGTTTGATGTAGAAAATTAAAGATATACAACGAAGTATCGTTAGGATACCGCACAGAGGAGGTTGTGGTTTGATGTAGAAAATTAAAGATATACAACTTCTGCCAAATATTCTTCGGTAGCTATACGGTTGTGGTTTGATGTAGAAAATTAAAGATATACAACCTTAACGAATTAATCCAAGTCAAAGAAACAGTTGTGGTTTGATGTAGAAAATTAAAGATATACAACTTGTTGCAGGAACATCAATCAACCGTTAAGTTGTGGTTTGATGTAGAAAATTAAAGATATACAACTGACGGACGTATAATCATAGAACCAAAGGAGTTGTGGTTTGATGTAGAAAATTAAAGATATACAACCCATGTTATGCTGTAACAAGCTGCTGCCTGTTGTGGTTTGATGTAGAAAATTAAAGATATACAACCGCTTTCTTGATGGCCTTGGAAGGAGTTGGTTGTGGTTTGATGTAGAAAATGACTATATCCGAAAAAATTTACTACATTTGTAACACCCTCCACAAAAGACATCAAATTATGGACAAAATAGAAATAAAAGGATACAAATCTTTTAAGGACCTAAAGCTAGAACTAAAACCCATCAATATACTGATAGGTGCCAACGGTTCAGGAAAGAGCAACTTTCTGTCTTTCTTCGAGTTTCTTAATCGCCTGTACGAACAGAAACTTACTGAATATGTCGCTTTGGGAGGCGGCATAGACAAGTATTTCTTTCAAGGCAGCAAAGTGACGGATGCAATTTATGCAAAAATAGATTTCGTAGACAATTTCTATTTATTTGAGCTTAAAGAAGGTGACAACAGGTTTGTTGTATCCCAAGAAGGATTAGGCTATCATAACAATTATTATGACATTGCACAATTTCGTAATGAAGCCAATATCAAGCCCTATGATGGACTGTTAAGGGGCAGCTATATAAAAAAGTATTTGTCCGAGATAAAAAAATATCACTTCCACGATACCGGGAAAAGTTCACCCTTTACAAAAGAAAGCCACATAGTAAACGATGTGTATTATCTGTATGAGAAAGGTGAAAATATAGCAGCTTTCCTGTATGCAATAAGACAAAATGAGCCTGTGGTTTATAAACGTATAGTCCGTGTTATCCAAAGCATAGCTCCTTACTTCAGTGATTTTTATTTTAGTGTAAGCGCAGCTGATACGGTCCGGCTCCAGTGGACAGATAAATTCTGTTCCACCATTTATGGCCCTACTGACCTATCGGACGGAACGATACGTTTTATTACCCTGACTACACTATTTCTGCAACCTGTTCCACCAAAGGTTATCATCATCGATGAGCCGGAATTGGGATTGCACCCGCTGGCCATACAAAAGCTTGCAGGAATGATATAATCAGCAGCTGCAAAAGGGACCCAAGTTATCGTTGCGACACAAAGTGCTGACCTCATAAGCAATTTTGATGCAGAGGATATCATTACCATAAACCAGACAGAAGGGGCCTCAGTCATGAATAGGCTGTCTTCGGAAGAACTTAATACATGGTTGGAAAGTTACTTTAGGAGACTTTGACAGATAACTATTCATCAAAATAGAATATGAAAAGAAAACACTCCCTAGCGATAACCGCACTGCTCCTCCCCTTATCCGGCTTTGCACAGGAAAAGGGGTTAAATGTGGTATTTATAATGGCCGACGACCTAGGCCTGAACGATACAGGCTACACAGGAAGTGATTACTACGAAACACCCAATATTGACCAGCTTTCAAAAGAGGGAATGGCATTCACGAATGCATATTCATCGGCAGCCAATTCAGCACCCAGCAGGGCCTGCTTTATGAGCGGAATGTACACCCCCAGGCATGGAATTTTTACGGTAAGTCCTCCCGACAGAGGAGACAGAGCCAAACGGAAACTGATTGCCGTTCCCAATACGGAGGACCTGCGAACGGACATCATGACTTTGGGCGAGCTTTTCCACCGGAACGGCTACAGATGCGGTCATGTGGGCAAATGGCATCTGGGAGATGATAAAGACGGCACGGGACCTCTTTCGAGGGGATTTGATGTGAATATAGCCGGCGGACGGGCAGGTACGCCCTACTCGTATTACTATCCGTATTGCAACAGAAAGAACGAGTGTCATGTCGGCCTCGAAAAGGGTACTCCGGGTGAATATCTTACCGACAGACTTACGACGGAGGCGGTTAATTTCATAAAAGAGTCGGCCAAAGGAGACAAGCCGTTTTTTCTGTATATGGCTCATCATGCCGTTCATACGCCGATTACAGCTCCAAAGGATATCGTCGACAAGTATAAAAAGAAACCGAAAGGCAGGTATCACACCAATCCTGTATATGCTGCAATGGTAGAGACTTTGGACAACAGCGTGGGAAGAATATGCGCCACAATTGATTCTTTGGGATTGAGCGGGAATACAATCATTGTATTTAATTCTGACAACGGTGGCTCCGAACCAGTTACTGACAATTACACTGTCAGGGGCGGAAAAGGTATGCCGTACGAAGGCGGGAACCGAGTGCCTTTGATTATTAAATGGCCTCATGCCACCAAAGCCGGAAGTGTATCCGACTGTCCGGTGAGCAACATTGATTTCTTTCCTACGTTTCAGACTTATCTCGAGGGAAAAGCCGGAAATCAGCTTGATGGCACCGACTTGTATCCTCTGCTGACGATGCGGGAAAAAAGTATCAAAAGGGATTTGTTCTGGCATTTTCCGGCATATCTGGAATCGTATACGGACGATAGCGACGGATTCAGGGCTAAGCCTTATACTTCACTCCGCTCCGGTAAATGGAAACTGATCTATTACTACGAGAACGGAAATGTAGAACTTTTTAATCTTGGAGAAGACCCGAAAGAGGAGCATAATGTAGCGGACAGGCATAAGAAAATGGCGGCTGAAATGAAAGCTAAAATCTTTGAATGGATTAAAAAGACCAATGCGCCTGTACCTACTGAGCTGAATCCTTATTATAAGGGTAGCTTATAAATGCAGCTATCTGAAAGCTAAAGTCTCCCCTTACTTATCCCCTTCCTTCCCCCCCCTCAAAAAAAATTTTTCATTTTTTTTCTTCCCCCGAATAGGTTTTTTTTTATGCTCCTGCGTTATGTAGTCGAAAAGCTCAGAAAAGAAACGATAGAAATACAACTAAACGAGCTTACAATTACAACTAAACGAGTATAAACTTTTAAAAACTAAACGAGCTATGAAATTTAAATTTATCGCATTATCTTTGTTTGCAGTAGCAAGTGTTAACGCAGTGAATGCCCAGACTACTGGCGCAGGTAAATTCCAGCAGGAAAGCAAGCATGAGTTCCGTCTGGGTGTGAGCGACGGACTGACAATGGGGTCGGTCAACATTCTGGGTATGGGTATCGAGGATGCCATTACCGGCAACAAGCGCTCGGACGAAAACTACAGTCTTACTTACGGGCTGGGCTACCGCTATGCGCTGAACCGCTTTAAGGTGGGTGCCGACCTGGGATTCTCACACATGAACAGCAAACTGACGCTGAGCGGCGACCAGACACCTTCTATCAAGGAGAAGGAACTGAACTTCCTGGTGCTGCCTACTGCGGAGTTTACTTACTATAAAAAAGGACTGGTAGAGTTGTACGGTACGGCTGCAGCCGGTATCAACCTGAACCGCCATACGGAAACAGGTCTGACCGAAGCCGGAAAACGGACAGCCCGCAAAGCGGACCTTACTACAAGCTTTGCTTATCAGGTGAACCCGATTGCCATCCGTGTGGGCAACAACCGTATCGGTGGTTTCCTCGAAGCGGGTCTGGGCAACAAGGGTTTCGTCACCGCAGGTGTCAGCCTGAAGTTCTAATACTTTAAAATACAACAGTTGTTGCCATGAATGCCAACAGGAAAGAACAGTTCAAAATAAGGTTTGAGACACATTACCCCAGGCTATACCAGATAGCCTTCGGGTATGTGGCCTGCCGCGAGGATGCGGAGGATATTGTGCAGGAGCTTTTTGTGGGTATCCGGAACCGGGAGGCGGACTTGATGCCGGAAAAAGATTTTGCAGCGTACATCACCACAGCGGTGAAAAACAGCTGTATCTCGTTTCTGCGGAAGAAGCAGGACAGCACCGTGTCGATTGACGACCATCCGGCGGCGACCAGTACGCTGCCCGACGAGGAACACGACCCGAGCGCACCGTCGCCCGAGGAGTTGCTGAACGAGGCTCTAAGCCAGCTGCCGCCCAAGTGCAGGGAGATTTTCCTGATGGCTAAACAGAAGGGCATGAAGTATAAGGAGATTGCCGCAGCGCTGGAGTTGTCGGAAAAGACCATCGAAAACCAGATGACGAAGGCCATCAAGTTGCTCCGCGAGTTTGTAAGCCGCCACGGCTCTGTGCTGCTGGTTGTGGCTGTCATTGTTTTATCTGTCATTGCTAACTGTGAATAAAGATGAAGACTGAAGAATATATCAATAGACTGCTGTCACGGCATTTCTGCGGCGAGGAGCTGACAGCAGAACAGCAGTCCGTAGTGGACGAGTGGATAGATGCGAACCGGGAAGAGTACCGCAGACTGCAACGGCTGATTGGGAACGCCGGCCGGCAGATTCCCGTAGACTTTGATGCGGCTGCGGCCTGGAAGCGGATTGAGCCGCAACTGACGGAAAAGCGGGCGATACGCATCCCGTTCTTCCGCCGAGAGAGTACGCTGTTTGCCATAGCTGCTTCACTGGTGGTGGCACTGGTAGTGGGAGCGTATTTCCTGACGCTTACCCCGGAAGCAGAATTGCTGCAATTTGCCAATGCCGGACAGGTGGAAAAGGTCATCTGGCTGCCCGACAGCTCGCAGGTGAAGCTGGCACCCGATGCACGGCTTACATTCCGCAACGGGGAGGTGCGACAGGCGCAACTGGAGGGGAAGGCTTTCTTCCATGTGAAGAAGCAGCACGGGAAACCGTTCCACGTGTCTACACTGCACTTGCAGGTGGAGGTGCTGGGGACTTCGTTCCTCGTGAATGCCTCGCCCGAAGAAGTGCCGGGGGTTTATGTGGAGACGGGCAAGGTAAAAGTGTCGGCGCAGGAGCGTGACGTCATCTTGCAGGCCAGTCAGATGGTGGAGGTAACGGGACACGACTTGCAGGTGGAACCAATTGAACAGCCGTACCGTTATTTTGGTGTGGAGGACCGCGAGCTGGTGTTCAAGAATACGCCCCTCCAGGAGGTGACTGCCGAGGTGGAGAAGTACACCGGCGTACGCATTGAGCTGGGCCCGGGTTTCGAAAAGACGGCCGTAACCACGCGTATCCGTACGCTTGAAGCAGAGAGCATCGCTACCGAGCTGGCGTTTCTGTGCGGATGCCGCTGCGACACGCTGACTGCCGGCAAGGCCTACAGACTTTATTTCCCTTAACCTGTATCTTTTTTAACTGATTATATAATGAACAGAAGGTACCTGACCGGATATTTCTTTCTGTTTTTCCTGCTGGGGGGCTTACCGGCCACAGCCCAGCAGAAAAACGGAGAAGTGCACAACGTAGCAGAGGAGCTGATCACAGTGGACGGCTCTTCTGCTACGTTGGCGTGCTGGCTGGAGCGCATCGAGCGTGAGAAACAGCTGACGCTTGCCTATAATGCGTCGCTGCTGGACCTGGAACGGGTTTGCCATATTGCCCGTCCGGGTACGCTCACGGTGAAGGCGCTGCTCGGCGAGTTGTTCCGGGAGTACCAGATGAAGGTGTTGCCGACAGCCGGAAGGAAGCTGGTGCTGCAGCTCATCCCGCGGCAGACGTACCAGCTGTCGGGCACGGCGAAGGAGGCAGAGAGCGGCGAACGGCTGTACGGTGCAGTGGTGTCGCTGGAGGACGGATACGGCAACCGCTCGTTTGCGATGACGGACGACAACGGACTGTTCGGCATGGAGGTGCCCGAGGGGACGTACCGCATGCGTATTTCGTACATGGGCTATACGCCTCTGCAACAGGAGCAACTGAGTATTCAGACCGACCGCACGCTGCATGCATCCCTGAAGCCGATGTCGTTCGAAATGCAGGGGGTGACGGTGAAAGCACGCCGTGCGGCCAACGAGCTGGATGCGCTGGTACCGTCCAACCATCTGGCCATGAGCAGCAACGACCTGTTTTCGCAAATCTGGATTCTACCGGGTGTAGCGGGGGTACCTACGCAATTTAACTTTCAGGTGGATGGTGGAAATACCGACGAGAATCTGCTGCTGGTGGACGGGGTGCCGGTCATTCATGCCGGACATATCAATCCGCAACTGCCCACCTTCAACGGGGATGCCATCAAGAGTATGACTTTTCACAAGGGGTTCTTCCCTACCCGTCTGGAGGGCAAGCTGTCATCGGTAACGGAAGTCAAGCTCAAGGAAGGAAATCTGCAGGAACACCAGCGCACGCTGACGCTGGATATGCCGGCAGCCTCAGCCACGCTGGAGGGACCGATTATCCGCAATAAGATGTCGTATGTGGTGAGCCTGCGCCGCAGCTGGCTGGATTTTTTCGACAGTCTGCTGTCGTAAGAGGAACGCCTCAACCATGCCTCGTACGACTATACGGCCAAAGTGGTGTACAACACCAGCGAGAGCAGTTCGCTGCAACTGCTGACTTACGGCTCGCGCGACAATTACCTGTGGCCGGACGAGAACGGCAAGGAGTATACGGGCCTGCGCTGGGACAACCAGATTTATCAAGCGGCCTATCATACCCGTCTGGGAAAGGTGGAAAGCCGCACGGCGGTCTATTATACCTCGCACCTCAACCGGGCCGATGCCAGTCTGCTGGGCATAGCCGAAGAGGGTTATGTACATAACAATATCCGCACAGTCAATGCCTCGGCAGAGTTCGGTATCCGTCCTGACGACCAGTACCAGGCACACTGGGGTGCCCGCTATACGCACGAGGCATACGAGTGGACCGTGCCCGAAGATGCCTCGCGCATGCGCCGTGAGCCGGTGCATCAGTTCTCGCTGTTCTACGATAACGACCTGCGCATTGCCCGCCACCTGTATGCACAGGTGGGTGTGCACTTTGTGGGGTATCTGCCGCAGAAGCATGAGCATTATTACAGCATCCAGCCGCGTTTCTCGCTGCGTTATATGCCTTCCGAGCGGAATCTGTTCTACCTCAACTTCTCGAAGATGGAGCAATTCTATCATTACCTGCGCATGGACAACCTCTCTTTTCCCACCGACTTCCGCATGCCCAGCATCGAAGGCTACAAGCCGCGCTCGTCCGAACATTACGAGGCGGGATGGAAGCATTTCTTTGGCAACGGTCGCATGGAGCTGTCGGCTCACTACAAGACGCGACGGAACGTGCTGGCTTTCCGACCGGAGTTCTTCATGGAGGATTACGACTGGAACAACTATATCATGGCGGGCGACGGCAACAGCTATGGGGTGAAACTCAGCGTGCAGGCAGAATGGCCGCGCTGGACAGCCCAGACTTCCTATGGCTATATCCGAAGTTGGGAGTGGTTCGACGATTACCAGTCCGGCAAACGGATTCCTTCGGTCTACGACATTCCGCACCGCCTGAACGGAGCGCTCTCCTACAAGTTGGGAACACGCTCGACAGTAACGCTGGGAGGTATGCTCAGCTCGGGAAGGGTGAAAGATGCCGACGAAGACTTCGGTCCGCTGCCCGAAAACAGCTTCCGCGGCAACCGTGAGGTGATGCGATACCGGGTGGATGCCGGATATACGTACAAGCGGGATTTCGGCGGCAAGCTCCTGCTGCTGCGGGCCGGACTGTACAACATTGTGGGCAATCCGCCGGAAGAAGAAATTCTGGATTTCTATTCCGTACACTGGCACCGCCACTGTATGCCTTATGCCGGAGTGAGCTTTAAGTTCTGAACTTGCACAACTGGCGGTGTATGTATTTTTTCATTTCTGCATTTCATTTTTAGAACTGTTTTCCGTACATTCGCACATAACAAAAAACCTGAAACATTATGATACACATTGTAAAAGCGACTACGGAAGACATTCTTGTCATCCGCCAACTGGCCGAACAGGCCTTTCCCGACACTTACCGCGAAATTCTCAGTCCGGAACAGATTGACTACATGATGGAATGGATGTACTCTGCCGAAAGTCTGCACCGGCAGATGGAAGAAGAAGGCCATACCTATTATATCGCCCGTGTGGACGGAGAGCCCGTCGGCTACGTGTCCATCCGTCAGGAAGGCGAGCATACCTTCCATCTCGAGAAAATCTATATTTTGGCTACCTATAAGGGACGCCATCTGGGCCGCATGCTGTTCGAACAGGCACAGAAAGCCATCAAGGAACTGCATCCGGGTCCCTGCACCATGCAACTCAACGTCAACCGCCACAATCCCGCGCTGGGCTTTTACAAGCACATGGGCATGAAAAAGGCCGACGAGGGAGACTTCCCCATCGGCCAGGGTTATTACATGAACGATTATATCATGTCCATCGATCTCTGACATTTTTGTCTGTCAGCACATCGGCAAAGAGGTCGCGTCCTTCCAGCTGCAGCAACCACTGCTTCCAGCGTATGCCAGCCGCAAAACCGCCCAGCTTGCCCCGCACGCAGATAACGCGGTGACAAGGGGTAATCAGCATCAGCGGATTGCGGTGTGCTGCCAGTCCTACGGCACGGGCTGCACGCGGATGCCCTATCTGCCGGGCAATCTCGCCGTAAGTACGCGTTTCACCGTATGGAATCTGCCGCAAGGCCTCCCACACACGTTCCTGAAAAGGCGTGCCGTGGCAGGCAAACGGCAAGTCCAGCCTGCGGAGTTTTCCTTCAAAATAAGCCTCGAACTGACGGCACGCTTCATCCAGCACGGCATTGCTGCCGCAGACAGCCCCTTCGGGCGGTTGAGCTGCACTTACAGCCACCAGCCTGCCCTGCTCCTCACAGAGCATCAGTTGTCCGGCTTGCGTGTCCATCGTCGTATAGGTCATATTTATTCCTCCCAAACCAGATAAGATGAAACCAGCCAGTGGTTCAGCTCGTTACCGTTCACAGGCTGTGCTTCCGGAATACTTACATTCAACGTATGCTTACCGGCCTTCAGGTCGCCCAGTTCCACGGTTTCGGGAGCTACGTCACTACCCGGGCACCAGTTGGAGCGGCTCAAGTCGGACGAACCCAGCGGTTCTTCCACCATCTTTTCCTGATAGCCATCCTTACCTATATACGAAGCCAGACGCTTGATGAGCCATACACCTGTTCCGGGGTTGTAACGGCGGAACGAAGCACAGTCTTCGCGCCACGGGATGAAGTTGAGCACTTCCTTGCCGTCTACGCTCACGATGTTGCGCTTCTGCACAAACTCATCGCCGCCGCTGTGTCCGCCATGACCGGTTACGATGTATTTCAGGCGCACGTTGCGTGCATCCTTCGGCAATTCAAATTCCACGGGCACATCCTTGCGGGCAAAGATATCGGGGTATGACTGGCCGATATAATACACCGTATTGAGCAGCGGAGTAACCTGCTGTTTCGGCAGCGCATCGCACGTAATGGTGCTTTCCTTCACCTTCAGGTCCAGACTTACTACATAGCCTTCCGGTGTCCAGGTGTCGATGAAGATACCCACGTATGCCTCTCCTTCGAGAGCCGCATAAAGGTCGGTTATATCCTGTTCCCACACCACATTCTCGGCCCACTTGTCGATGTACACCGGTTTACGCTTGGTACCGATTTCGTTGCCGGCCTTGCTGTAGTATCCCACACCGAACGGAGTCATGAAACGCATCAGCTCGATGGTAGGCTTGTAGTCCGCACCCGGAACAATACCTATCATATTTTCATAACGTGTACTGTCAACAGCAGGGAATTTGGCCTTGCCCTGTGCAATGCTCAGCAGGTTCACAGCCGATGATTTGGGCAGCACGAAGCAAGAGCCCGACTTGTCCCAGCGGTCGCCGTTGGAAGCAAGTGTAAGACGCAGACTTACCGACACATTGCGCTGGTAAGTCGGCAGGGTGATTTTCTTCAGAATAATACGTCCGTTCACCAGGTGCATCACACTGTCCTTATCGGCAGGTGTGAAGTTGGCAAATGAATCGGGACGGAAACAAACAGGAGTATTGTCGAATATCTTCAACTCAGTATCGCCCATGGCAGGGAGTTCTTTATGCCCGCACGATGAAAGCGTAAAAGCGAAGGCAAACAACAACGAAAGGGTTTTAGTAAAGTAATGCATGCTTGTTATTTAGGGTTTAAATTATATTAAGGGGACGATTCCTCGCCCCCTTCTCTACTTTTATCAATCAAAAGATTATTGATGCTGCTCACGCAACAGGTCGTTCACGGTCTTCACCGGATTGAAAGTAGACAGAGGCACTTCTACGAATACAGTGCTCCAGTCGCTCATCGAACCGTTCCACAAGCCCGGCAATTCAAGCGCCTTCAGGTCTTTACCGTTCTTTGATTTGTAAGAGATGAAGCCGGTAGCCTTATCTACATAGTTCACAAGGTTGAACTTGTTGCCTTTATAGTCGCGCACGGCACAAACCAAATCCACCGGATTGAAGTGAGTACCCTGTTCGAACATGGCTTTCTTCTCAGCATCCTTCATATCAATCTGAGAGCTTTCCAGAATCTGCAATGAAACAGTACCGTCAGGATTGTAAGCCAGGAACGGACCACCGCCCGGTTCGCCCACGTTCTTCACCATACCGCAGACACGCATCGGACGATTCAGTTTCTTGCGCAGGTAGATAACCAGGTCGGCATCTTCCAGATTCTTGATGTCGCTCTTGCGGCACATCAGTTTCTGCTGTACGAAACGGATAATTTCTTCCAGCTGTGTATGGGTGTAATGACCACTGTCCAGCAGTTCCAGGTATTCGAAAGCCTTTTTCTGCAATGTAACCAGTACGCCGGCAATCAGTTTCTTGTAAGTTACGGTATCTTCTTTCAGACGGTCGGGCACCACGTTGTCAATATTCTTGATGAATACCACATCGGCATCCAGGTCGTTCAGGTTTTCAATCAGCGCACCGTGACCACCCGGACGGAACAACAGTTTGCCGTTGTCGCGGAACGGTTTGTTTTCCATATCAGCAGCCACCGTATCAGTTCTAGGCTTCTGTTCAGAGAAGCTTACATTGTATTCTACACCATATTTGGCAGCATATACAGCCACTTTTTCTTCAACCAGTTTTTCGAACAGCGCACGGTGTTCGGTAGATACAGTGAAGTGAACGTTCACCTGACCGGTCTTACCGGCTGCATACAGCGCACCTTCTACCAGATGTTCTTCCAGCGGAGTGCGTACGCCGTCGGCATAACGGTGGAATTTAAGCAAGCCTTTCGGCAGCGCACCGTAGTTCAGTCCGGCACCTTCCAGCAGGTTAGCCACTACAGCCTTGTAGTTGTGTTCAGACATCAGCGCGTCAATGCTCTTTCCGGTATTGTCCAGACAAGCTGCGTTCAGGTCATTGTAGAAAGCGAAACTGTGTACGTGGTCGAAGAATTTCTTCTCGAAATCAGTAGTAGGAACATCGTAGTCAGCTCCCAGGAACTCGAACATATTCTTAAACATGCGGCTGGCAGCGCCCGAAGCCGGAACAAATTTCACAATCTTCTTGTCGCCCTGCATGTAAGCATCCCATGCCTGCATGTACTGCTGCTGTTCGGCAGCATCAGGATTTAAAATGCCGTTGCCGATAGATGCAGCGGCCGAAAGTTTAAGGAATGGGAAACCTTTTTCAAAGCACGCCAGCTGTTCGGCGATCTGAGCTTCGGAGATGCCTTTCTTGGCCAAAAGCTCTTTGTCTTCGTGTGTTAACATAAGTAGTTTATTTAAATGATTAATGTCATTGTTTTGTCCCAAAATTATAAAAAAAAGCCGAAGTATTCCCAATAAAAAAGAAAAAAAACTATCTTTACACGGAAGTAAAAAGATTCAGAGTATGAAAAAGAACAATTTTTTTACCGAAACGGAACAGAAAGAGCTGCGTCTGCTCTACAGCAAGCTGCTCAGACTCTCGGGCGACACCCTGCTGAAAGACGACTGCCACAAGTTGAAAAACCACCTTACCGACATGGTTCGGAAGAACGGGTTGTCACGCAACGAATTCGGTATGAACCCCATCCTGAAAGATATGCAGACGGCCGTCATCGTGGCCGAAGAGATAGGTATGAAACGGGCTTCCATCCTGGGCATCATGCTGCACGAGGCAGTGAAGTGTAATTTCTATTCGCTGGAAATGGTGCAGCAGGAATACGGCGAGGACGTGACCGGCATCATCCGCGGACTGGTGAAGGTAAACGAGCTGTATGCCAAGAGTCCCACCATCGAGTCGGAAAACTTCCGCAACCTGCTCCTCTCCTTTGCCGAGGATATGCGCGTGATTCTCATCATGATTGCCGACCGTGTGAACCTGATGCGCCAGATAAAGGACTCGGACAACGAGGAAGCCCGCTTGCAGGTATCCAACGAGGCGGCTTACCTGTATGCCCCGCTGGCCCACAAGCTGGGCTTGTACAAGCTGAAATCGGAGCTGGAGGACTTGTCGCTGAAATATACGCAGAAAGAAATCTACTACCACATCAAGGATAAGCTCAACGCCACCAAGGCAGCCCGCGACCGCTACATCGATGCTTTCATCGAACCTATCCGCCGCAAGCTGGAGGATGCCGGACTGAAGTTCCACATGAAGGGACGTACCAAGTCCATCCACTCCATCTATCAGAAGATGAAGAAGCAGGGATGCCCGTTCGAGGGGGTGTACGACCTGTTTGCCATCCGCATCATCCTGGATTCTCCGCTGGAGAAAGAGAAGCAGGAGTGCTGGCAGGCTTACTCCATCGTGACGGACATGTATCTGCCCAACCCCAAGCGTCTGCGCGACTGGCTGTCGGTGCCCAAGAGCAACGGCTACGAATCGCTGCACATCACCGTGATGGGTCCGGAAGGTAAATGGGTAGAGGTACAGATTCGTACCGAACGCATGGACGAGATTGCCGAGAAGGGTCTGGCAGCTCACTGGCGCTACAAGGGCATCAAGGGCGAAACGGGTCTGGACGAGTGGCTGAACTCCATCCGCGAGACGCTGGAGAATGCCGAGAGCGACCTCGAGGTGATGGACCAGTTCAAGCTGGACCTCTACAAGGACGAGGTGTTTGTATTCACTCCGAAAGGCGACTTGTACAAGTTGCCCAAAGGAGCTACCGTGCTCGATTTTGCCTTCACCATCCACACCAAGCTGGGCTGTCACTGCGTAGGTGCCCGTGTAAACGGCAAGAACGTACAGCTGCGCCAGGTGCTGAACAGCGGCGACCAGGTAGAGATTACGACGGCCAACACACAGACGCCCAAGCAGGACTGGCTGAATTTTGTCACCACCTCGAAGGCGCGTACCAAGATTAAGCAGGCACTGAAAGAGATAGCGGCCCGCCAGACCGAGTTTGCCAAGGAAACGCTGGAACGCAAGTTCAAGAACCGCAAGGTGGACTACGACGAGGCGGTAATGATGCGCCTCATCAAGAAGATGGGTTACAAGACGGTGACCGACTTCTATCAGGCCATCGCCAGCGAGACGCTCGACGTGAATGCCATCCTAGACCGTTTTGTGGAGATGCAGCGCCGTGAGACCGAACAGCGCGAGGAGGTGACCTACCGCAGCGCGGAAGGCTACAACATGCAGCAGAACATGGACGACCGTACGTTCAAGGACGACGTGCTGGTCATCGACCGCAACCTGAAGGGACTGGACTTCAAGCTGGCCAAGTGCTGCAACCCTATCTACGGCGACAACGTGTTCGGCTTTGTGAGCATCAACGGCGGTATCAAGATTCACCGCACCGACTGCCCCAATGCCTACGACATGCAGTCGCGCTTCCCCTACCGCATCGTGAAGGCACGCTGGGCCGGAAAGAGCGCCGGCAAGCAGTACCCCATCACCCTGCGCATCGTGGGACACGACGACATCGGCATTGTGACCAACATTACCTCTATTATTAATAAGGAAAACAACATCCTGCTGCGTTCCATCAGCATCGACTCGCACGACGGCCTGTTCTCGGGCATGCTTACGGTGATGGTGGACGACCACTCCAAGCTCGAAGCGCTCATCAAGAAACTGCGCACCGTGAAGGGAGTCAAGCAGGTAGAACGTGGATAAACTTACAGAAAACAACAACGTATGAACGAACCGTTTAGTATCCGAAAAAGACTGAAGAGTTTCGTATATGCCGGTGCGGGCATCCGCAAGCTGGTGTGCCAGGAACACAACGCATGGATTCACTGCTGCGCCATCACCGTGACCACGGCTGCCGGATTCTACTTCGGCATCAGCCGCATGGAGTGGATTGCCGTGGTGCTGTGCTTTGCCCTGGTACTGGCTGCCGAGGGGATGAATACGGCTATAGAGCGGCTGGTAAACCTGGTTTCGCCCGAGTATCACCCCATAGCGGGCGACGTAAAAGATATTGCCGCCGGAGCCGTACTTATCTGCGCCATCGGAGCTTTTATCACCGGTCTGCTGGTCTTTCTGCCCTACCTGCTGTAAAGTCTGTCAGACAGTTATCGCAAGAATAGCTTGCACAAAAAAAATAAATACCTTACATTTGCAACATTCAAAAAAATAGAACAAGGTAATTTACAAACCATGAAAAAAACAGTTTTATTTACATTGTCACTTCTGTTCAGCGTTATGCTGTGTATGGCTCAGGGAAGAGCCGAGATTACGTTCGAAAAGACTTCGCACAATTTCGGAGAGTTTCCTGAAGAACAGCCTAAGGTAAGCTGCGAATTCAAATTCAAGAATACGGGCGACGGCGTCCTCATCATCCATCAGGCTATTGCTTCCTGCGGATGCACGGTTCCCCAGTATACCAAGGAGCCTATCAAGCCGGGCGAGACAGGAGTTATCAAGATTACGTACGACGGTACGGGCAAATTCCCCGGACACTTCCGTAAATCCATCACCATCCGTACCAATGCGGAAAAGGAAATTGTACGTCTGTATGTAGAAGGCGATATGAAACCCAAGAACTGATGCCGGACAAAGGCTCACTAGGGAATCCATATTTTAGGGAAAGGGCGGTTGCAACAGGCAGCGGCCTTTTTTTTTCCGCATGCTTTTCCTCTCATAATCTGTTTTTCCTCTTAAAAAGAACACAATATGAAACTAAACCTTAGAACAAGGCTGTATTTGCTGCCCCTGCTGGCCCTGTGCTGTACAGCCTGCGAAATGTTCGAAACCCATCCTTACGACACGCACGTGAGTGGCGAAACGGACATTACGCAACGTCACATCGACGAAATTGAGACCGCAGTGAAGGACAAGAAGACCTTCCGCTTTGCCGTCATCAGCGACACACAGCGCTGGTACGACGCTACGGTGGATGCCGTGGAAGCCATCAACCGCCGTAACGACGTGGACTTTGTGCTGCACGCAGGCGACCAGGCCGACTTCGGCGCCACGCAGGAGTTTATGTGGATGCGCGACATCCTGAACAAGCTGGATGTGCCCTACCTCACGGTCATCGGCAATCACGACTGTCTGGGCACGGGCCGCGACGTATACCGCACCCTCTACGGCGAGACGAACGTTGCCTTCACGGCCGGCAACGTGCGTTTTCTCTGCCTCAACACCAACGCGCTGGAATACGACTACTCCGAGCCGATTCCCGATTTTGACTTCATCACACACGAAATAGAAGAAGTGCCCCAGGGTGTACAGCGCAGTGTGGTACTGATGCATGCGGCCCCACGGAGCGATGTCTTCAACAACAACGTGGACGATGTGTTCCAGTTCTACATCAAGCGCCTGCCGCAGCTGCAGTTCTGCATCCACGGCCATACACACGGCCTGTCGGTAAACGATCTCTTCGGCGACGGCGTGCTGTACTACCAGTGCCCCTGCATCGACAAGCGCACGTACCTTTTATTCACCTTCAACGAATCCGGATATGAATACGAAGCTGTTACTTACTAAGATAACCTGCCTCCTGCTGTGCTGCTGCCCGCGTCTGGCCGCACAGGACAGTCTGCGCACAGAGGTGTCCGCCGGCCCTGCCACGGTACTCCAGACAGGTACGCCCGTCGCACCAAGCAAAGCAGAACAGCGTGTGGAGCGCTACCGGCGAACGCTCAACGCCCTTATCCCCTCGTACAACAAGATTCAGTTTCTGGGCGGTATGGGACTGGTATCGGTGGGTAGCGGCTGGGACTATGGCAAGCATAACCAGTGGGAAACCGACCTGCTTTTCGGCCTTATCCCGAAGTACAATTCTTCGTCGGCCAAAATCACCATGACCCTCAAGCAGAACTACATCCCGTGGAACCTGCCCCTGAAGAACCGTTTCTCCATCCAGCCGCTCACCTGCGGCCTATACCTCAACACGGTCTTCAGCAACAAGTTCTGGACGCGTGAGCCCGACCGCTACCCTTCCGGCTACTACGGTTTCTCTACGCGCGTGCGTGCCAATATCTTCATCGGCCAGCGCTTCATGTACGACATCCCCGACTCCAAGCGCTTCTTTGCCGAGGCCATCGGGGTGTTCTACGAGCTCAGCACCTGCGATTTCTACCTGGTAAGTGCTTTCACCAACCGCTACCTCAAGCCCAGGGACTACCTGCGCCTGTCGTTCGGCATCAAGTTGCAGATATTCTAAAAAAGCAGCGGTGCGGCATCCGCTAGACGTGTATGCCGTACTCCTGCTTCACGGTGTCCATCACAAACACACTCTCTACCGACCCCAGATTCTCGATGCGTCCCAGCACATTCAGAACGAATCCCTGATAGTATTTCATGTCGGGGGCATGCACCTTTAGCAGGTAGTCGAAACTGCCGGAGATGTTGTAGCACTCCGTCACCTCGGGAATCTCGCCCACTATCCGCGCAAAGGCCACGGCAATGTCGTAGTTCATGCGCTGCATCTTCACCTTGCAGAACACCACAAACCCCTGATTCAGTTTCTCGGCATCCAGCACAGCCACATACTTCTTGATATACCCGTTGCTCTCCAGCCGCTTCAGCCGCTCGAAGACAGGCGTAGACGAGAGGCTTACCCGTGCCGCCAGCTCCTTGGTAGTGAGGCGGGCATTTTCCTGCAGCGTCCGCAAAATCTGCAGGTCGGTCTTGTCCAGTTTTTCGGTCACATTCATTGCATTCATTCTTTTTAAGGCCCGATTTCAGCGTCCGGACCGATAGTTTATTCTGTTTACACCTGCTAAAATAGTGATTTTTTCTGTATTTACGGCAGATATTGGTCGTTTCGGCCACATCTTCTACTTTTGCCGATAGAAAATAACAAACTAAAAATACAGATACCACTATGAGCGAAAGAAAATTACACTTCGAGACCCTCCAGTTACATGCCGGCCAGGAACAGCCGGACGCAGCCACCGGTGCCCGCGCCGTACCCATCTACCAGTCGGCTTCCTTCGTCTTCCAGAACTCGGCCGATGCAGCCGCACGCTTCAGTCTGGAGCAGCCGGGCGAAATCTACACCCGTCTGGGCAACCCCACACAGAACGTATTCGAACAGCGCATGGCAGCCCTCGAAGGCGGTGTGGCAGCCGTAGCCGTGGCCTCGGGAGCCGCAGCCATCACCTATGCCCTGCTCAACCTTACCCGTCAGGGCGACCACATCGTAGCGGCCCGCACCATCTATGGCGGCAGCTATAACCTGCTGGCGCATACCCTGCCCACGTACGGCGTAACGGCCACGTTCGTCGACCCGTCCGACGTGCAGAACTTCGAGACCGCCATCACCCCTGCCACCCGTGCCATCTTCCTCGAGACCATGGGCAACCCCAATTCCAACCTCATCCCGCTGGAAGAAGTAGCCGCCATTGCCCACCGGCACGGCATTCCGCTGGTGGTTGATAATACATTTGGTACGCCCTGCCTCATCCGTCCTATCGAGCACGGAGCCGACATCGTGGTACACTCGGCCACCAAGTTCATCGGCGGACACGGCACTTCGCTGGGCGGTGTCATCGTCGACGGGGGCACATTCGACTGGCAGGCATCGGGCAAATTCCCGCAATTCACCGAGCCGGATGCCAGCTACCACGGTCTCCGCTTCTGCGAAGCCGCCGGAGCCGCCGCCTTTGCCGTACGCATCCGCACCACCCTGCTGCGCGATACGGGAGCGGCCCTCAGTCCGTTCAATGCCTTCCTGCTGCTGCAGGGACTCGAAACGCTTTCGCTCCGTGTGGAACGCCATGTGCAGAATGCCCTGCGTGTAGTGGATTTCCTGCAGGCGCATCCCAAGGTGCGCTGCGTCAACCATCCGTCGCTGCCGGCACATCCCGACCATGCGCTCTACACCCGCTACTTCCCGCAGGGGGCCGGCTCTATCTTCACCATCGAGCTGGAGGGCGGACAGGCCGAGGCGCACCGCTTCATCGACCGTCTGAAGCTTTTCTCGCTGCTGGCCAACGTGGCCGATGCCAAGTCGCTGGTCATTCATCCGGCCAGTACGACACACTCTCAGCTTACACCTGAGGAATGTGCGCAGCAGGGCATCACGCCGGGAACGGTGCGGCTCTCCATCGGTCTAGAGCACATTGACGACTTGCTGGACGACTTGCGCCAGGCGCTCGATGCGATCTGACCTTACGAGGCGAGTGTATCATAGTTGAGAAGTAAACGCTCTACAATTTTGAAGAAGCTATATCATGGCTATGCGCAGTGGTGGTCTTAGCAATTATAAAGGCAGGAGTAACCGATAATTTGATTCACACATTGAATACGAATTTTGAAGCAATTGGAATTCTTGGAGTTCTGCAATAATATGGCTATTTTTGTTCACAAATAAAGGAGGCAATCCCTTCTGTTTACTCCATTCACATAAAGGGTAAACAGCAGAGGATAAAAAAACTATTCCAGTCCTTTTATTTTGACAATTTATTTTGATTATGTATCACTCAAGAAATTAATAAAACAGATGGAAATATATCATGGGAGTTATACCTCGGTACAAAAACCAGAAATAATTAAAGGCAAGTTTACAAAAGACTTTAGAGATGGGTTTTATTGTACTGAGTTAAAGAGACAAGCCGTAAAATGGGCAAAGCGTTATGACACTCCTGTAGTGAGTACATATGAATATAAGCCAGCAGGAGAACTCAAGATTCTTTATTTCAATGATATGACAGATGAGTGGCTGGATTTTATTGTAGCATGCCGTAGTGGTAAGCCACATGATTATGATATTGTGATAGGCGCAATGGCCAATGACCAGATATATAATTATGTGGCAGATTTCATGAACGGTATATTGACAAGAGAACAGTTCTGGGTAATGGCAAAATTCAAATATCCTACTCATCAGATTAATTTCTGTACCGATAAAGCATTACAATGTATTACATTCAAAGGTTATGAGGAGATAAAGAAATGAACGGAAGAGAAGACAGTAAACAGAATGATCTGTTCTTTTTATGCAGCTTAATAGAATATATTGGAAGGCAAACAAAAAATGAACGCTGTGTCATAGTTAATGCTTTAGGACGAAAAGGGCTGGAACATTATTATGAGTTGGCTGAGGTATATCATTGCGAGAACATTGATAAAGTAACCGACGAGATAGTTAATAAGTATGGTATAGTTGCCGGACACTATGACAATGTGTCTAAGGCAGAAGACAGCGTTCCTACTCATTGGGATATAGGCAAAGTGATACAACGTATTATACTTAAATTGGCAGACAGTTCGGATGGAGATATTATCGGGGCTCTTATAAAAGTGTATAACTCATGGATTATTGCCAAAATTGACGACTACAACAGCTCTATGTATTACGAAAATACAAGCTATCAGTATGAATCGCTGTTAGCCGGGAAGGCTTTATAAATAAGATACAACACAAAAAAAGAGGTCTGCCTCCGCTTTCTTCAGACAAGTGGAGGCAGGCCTCTTTTCTGGTACAAGATTATTTGCCAATAAGCGCAATAATTACTATATTTGGCATATTATATTAAGCAATAAATTCACATATTTTTATTTTGGCATAATATATTATGGAATATAGTTTTGATATTTTCGACAAAAGCCCTGAACGTTTGGCAACAATTCTAGCAGAAAACTGCCGTAAGCGCAGGCTCGATAAAGGCCTGAGCAGGCGTAGTCTCTCTGAAATAACGGGTATCCCGGAACCGACACTCGAGCGTTTTGAAACCAAGGGAAAGATTTCTCTCGAGGCATTTCTGAAATTGGTTATTGAATTTGGCTGGTTTGACGAAATGAGTGCCATTATGAGTAAAAGCAAGTTCACCACAGGAGAGGAACTTGAGACGATAAACAAGAACCAGGGAAGACAGAAAGGACGATGAAAGATATTCTGAAAATCACAGTTTCATTAGATGAGCGTACTGTCGGCACTTTGCAGATGACACCAGAAAGAGACCGGAGTGTGTTCGAGTACGACAAGATTACATAAACCTCCTTGCTCTAACCGGTTACCTTACGCAAGATCCTGTACAAGTGGAGCAGATGTTTCGCAGAATGGTTTTCAATATCATATGCGCCAACAAGGACGATCATGCCAAAAACTTCAGTTTCCTCTGCGAAAACGGCAAATGGTCGCTGGCTCCTGCATACGATATTACTTACTCTCCGGAAGGCACTAGAGGCGAACATGCAACATCTGTCAAATATTCGGGCAATCCAAGCCTTGAAGATATTGTTTCTGCAGGTACAGGTATCCGCATAAACAGAAAACGCTGTATTGAAATTATTGATGAAATTGAATCTGTATGTAACAAAGAACTTGATGCTGACAAAATAGTAAAAATTAAAGTCCGCTAGAAAAACGGATATGGTTTCCTGCCGTTATCGGCAAAGTACTTGCATCTTTAATATCAGAATGTACGGTTAACTTACTGACAGTTCTTTAATATTGAGTACATTTCAGTTATAGAACTTCGAAACGAAACAAAGATGAAGAAAAGTAAAAAGTTGTACTATTTGATAGCATAAATCCGTAAAACTTAGGTATTTTCACGTATCTATCGGCTCTAACAAATATACAAAAAATATGGATATTACTTACGAAAAAAGCAATAAGATATAACTCCTTTTATGTGTCGGATAATATGATAATTTGGTATAGTTGTTACCAGTATTATATATGCAATAAGGACATTTTAGACGGCATAACATTCTAAATAATAAGGAATTCTATATTATTTCTGTAATTATTTGCCAACTATAATCTCTGTTTGAGCTAAAATTAGTATTTTTGTAAATTGGATTTGGTAGAAACTGTTTCTGAAAAACAACACCAATGGACCGACTGACAAAAGAGCAACGCTATAAGAATATGGCTGCAAATAAGGGTAAAGGTACCAAACTAGAACTTTTCTTTGGTAAATTACTCTGGAATGCAGGAGTAAGATATCGCAAAAATGACATATCCGTATTTGGCAAACCGGATTTTGTAATTAAAGGTCATAAAATTGCAATATTTTGCGATGGTGAGTTTTGGCATGGAAGAAATTGGAAGATAAGGAAGAATGACCATAAAAGTAATTGTGAATTTTGGTACTCTAAAATCGAACGAAATATCGAGCGAGATAAAGAAGTTAATACAGAATTACAGAAACAAGGCTGGAAAGTATTCCGATTCTGGGAAACAGACATAACCAAAGAACCGGATAAATGCTTAAATAGAATTTTGAACTATATGAATACAGATACTAAAACTTCCGAAAAAATAGCTATAACAAAAATGTGTGGCGGTAATAAAGTTGTTATGCAAATATATGGTCCACATTCTTTGAATGAAGATGGAAGTGTTATGGCATTTGATGAACAAATGGCAATAGTTTCTCATTATCTGCATAATCAAGGATACAAATTTGCCAAACCGTATGAAGCTAAAGCCGAAGGGTTGATAGAAGATATATACAATGTACATAACAAGCCGGTTGGAGAAAAATGTCTTTCTGATGTTTGTGTACAATATTCTCTATTCTCTGATTTGTTTTCTGTTCCATTCTTACCTATAGACAATCCTAAATTTACATTCATAGATTTGTTTGCAGGAATCGGTGGATTCAGAATGGCAATGCAAAATCTCGGAGGAAAATGTGTATTTTCCTCCGAGTGGGATACACAGGCTCAAAAAACATATTTGTTGAATTACGGAGAAGTTCCTTTTGGAGATATTACTAAAGAAACAACTAAGTCATTTATTCCGAATGATTTCGATATTTTATGTGCTGGATTTCCTTGTCAAGCGTTTTCATTAGCAGGAAAAAGGCTTGGATTTGAGGAAACCAGAGGAACATTGTTTTTCGATGTAGCGGAAATAATACGCCGAAAACGTCCAAAAGCATTCTTTTTGGAAAATGTCAAAGGTTTGCTCATTCATGACAAGGGAAAAACCATTCAAACGATATTAAAAGTATTAAGAGAGGATTTAGATTATTATGTTCCAGAACCTCAAATTGTAAACGCAATGAATTTTGGTGTTCCACAACATCGTGAGAGGGTGTATATTGTAGGATTTAGGAAAGATCAAAATGTCAGTGAATTTACATATCCTGCATCAACCGATACAACCAAAACATTTGCTGATATAAAAGAAGAAAATACAGTTTCAGCCAAATACTATTTATCCACCCAATATATAAAAACCCTTGTGGCCCATAAAGAAAGACATGCAGCAAAAGGCAATGGTTTCGGGTATGAAATAATACCCGATGACGGAGTTGCAAACGCTATTGTAGTAGGAGGAATGGGACGAGAACGCAATCTTGTAATTGATAATCGTCTTGAAGATTTCACACCTGTTACTAATATCAAAGGTGAAATAAATCGAGAAGGTTTGCGTAGAATGACCCCACGAGAATGGGCACGTTTGCAGGGTTTTCCAGATAATTTTATAATCGGAGTGGCAGATGCCTCCGCTTACAAGCAGTTTGGAAATTCTGTAGCAGTACCTGCTATTCAAGCAACTGCACAGGAAATAATAAAAAGAATAAATCTCTCAAAACCTAAAAAATATGGGAATACTGAGTAAATTGAAGTTGATCAACAAAGGAAGTAAAACTGAAAGAATCTTTGAAAGTTTATTTCCGGATAAAACTTTTTTGGATGTTGAGTATACCCATCCTTCCGAATATGTCACAAAGTATTGGGAGGCGTATCAAAACACCGGTATCGACAACAATTCTCTAAATGGGAAAATATTTGAATTGATAATAAGCACCTTGTTCATACGCGAAAATTTGTTACCAATGTATTTACAAGCAAAAGTTGCTTTTATTCCTAATGTAGAATATGATTTGATTTTATATAACAAAGAGCAGGGACCTATAAGCATTTCTTTGAAAACAAGTTTGAGGGAACGAAAGAAACAAGCCGATCTGGAAGCAATAGCTTTAAAGTATGTCCATCGGAAATCTCAATGCTTTCTCGTTTCTTTGGAATCACAAGAAGTTACGAGTGCAAAAAACGATTTGCAAAACGGATATATGCTCGGATTGGATAATGTGATTTTAGCTAATGCAAACGAATTCGATATTTTTATCGAGGATTTAAAGAAAAAAACATATACTGAATCGGGAAATGTAGAAATAATAGAAAGTAACCAGATAGTGACATCTACTTTGATAAATGAATATGGCATTAACAGGAAATAAAGGAGAATGGAGTGAAATATACACTTTACTTAAATTATTAGGCGAAGGTAAGGTTTATGCCGGAGACCAAAATTTAAACAGAATCCAGGACTTGTTCTATCCTATCATCATGATTCTTCGCCAAGAAAAAAAGGGTGATTTCAACTACAAGATGCACGAGCAAGATGTTGTTATCCAGACTCCAGAGGGGGAAGAATTGTTGCGTATATCTGCATCAGTATTCTTAACAGAAGCTGAAAATCTGTTAAAAGCCATCAATGAAAACGATGGAGCTTTTTCCATTCCTCAAACCGAAGCTTTCATGAATAACATTTATTGTCATTCTTTGAAAGCAAAATCTGTTGATAAAACAGACATACGAATCATTTTGCACGACCACAGGACCAAAATAAACTCTGAAATGGGATTCAGTATAAAATCTCAACTCGGAGGTGATTCGACTTTGTTAAATGCAAGTAAAGCTACGAATTTTAATTTTAAGATTCATGGAACAGCCCTCTCTGATGAAGACATTGTCTATATTAATTCATTGAATCCCAAACGAAACAAAGTTATAGATAGAGTAAATGCCATTAAACGAAAAGGGTGCAAATTAGTTTTTGATAAGGTTGACAATCAGATATTTCGAAATAATCTTATTATGCTTGATGGTGACTTACCGAATATAATCGCTAACTTACTTTTAGAACAGTTGAACAGCGGTATCTCTACATTGAAAGAATTGACAGAACAAATTACAAAAACTAATCCTTTAGGGTATGATATAGAACAGGCATCACCTTTTTATGCCTATAAAATCAAACATCTTTTAACTTCAGCAGCATTAGGTATGATGCCGGCCACCGCTTGGAACGGAAAGTTTGATGCTAATGGGGGATATTTGGTTGTAAAGAAAGATGGAGAAATCCTTTGCTATCATTTCTATGACCGTAACAGATTTGAAGACTTTCTTTTTTCTAATGCGTATTTAGAACGGTCAAGCACTTCTCGCCATGAATATGCTTCGATAGTCAAAGAAAACGATGGAACCCTATCATTCAAACTCAATTTTCAGGTAAGATTACGTTAAGAATCAAAAATAGAAAGAGGTCTGCCTCCACTTTTTCACAAAAGCAGAGGACAGCCTCTTTTCTACATGTTATACTTCGCTATGATTTATCTGCCATACAAATGATGCGCAGACGGAATGAAAATCACATTCAGTTCCGGATCGGGCATGTCCGGATCCAGCGGATACATCGGACGCACGATATTCTTATACGGAAGCTTAGAGAAATCCTGGTCTACACCACCGCGGGTCAAAGCCATCACCCAGTCGGCCTTGATGCTGTACCAGCGATTTACCAGATAACCCTGTTTTACCATGATGATATCCATCTGTTTCGGGTCGATGCCGGAGCCTTCCAAGTCGGGTGTAGGCGATGAGGTACCTACTACCACATAAATGCTTCCTGTCTTGACGATGGCAATGTTCCGCTTATAGAAACTCTTGTCGTCATTCTGTTCCGGACTTACGTACACGACTGTACCCGACAGTTTCACCGGACCTTCGTATGAATTGTCGGTCATGGCACCTACGTAACCTTCTACCTGTCCGCCGACACCCACCTTACGGGCCGATTTCACCAGTTCGTCACCCGGAATAGAGCAATACAGCAGGCTCTTGCCGTTAGGCGACTGGAATTCGGGGCGTTTCAGCACCCGTGCCAGTGTCCAGGTTACTTCGCCGGAACCACCGCCGCCGGGGTTATCGCCCATATCGCTGATTAAGAACGGTTTCTTCTTGCTGGCAATTGCCAGGTCCAGACACTTGTCGAGCTCATAGCCCGGAGCCTCCAGAGAGAACTGCTTGCGCACGTCCCAGAACTTCTGGGCCAGCTTCTTGGCACCACTTTCCACCTGTTCCTTGTCGTCGCCATACACCATCACGACACCCTGGTTGCGGCGGTTGTCACCCCACACGTAACCAATCCAGATTCCGGCATCAATCACGCCCGGCATAGCTTCCACTTCGGGAATCATGGCATAAAGCGATTTGGCAGGTTCTACACGGGTACTGGTCCATTCGCCCGAAAGCAGTACCGGTACGGCAACCCAAGCCTTATAAGCCGGACGGCCCTTGCCGGATTCCAGTCTTTCCAGCAGATTGACCACACCGCGGCGATGCGACTCGCGGGAATCATCGTGAGGAGCCTTGCGGTAAGTCGTAATCAAGTCGGAATTGAGAGCTACCAGCCACGAAGCGTTTCCGTGCAGGTCCATGGTCGTGGTGACCAGCACATCGTTACCGATGAGGCTGCGCACTTTTTCCATGAACTCACCTTCCGGGTCGGCCACTCCTTCCACGCTGCAGGCACCGTGGTTGTAGAACCAGAATGCATCGTAAGGCATATTTGCTTTGATGATTTCAAGCGATTTTTCTACAAAGGCGTCGTATGACTCTTTGGTAACCGGACCTCTGCCGCCTCCACGGCCCATCAAGGCAGGAAGCCACGTTGCAGCCTGTCCCATCACCGAGTCCGGACTCAAATAATCGGGCATCCGTACGGGCATGCCCACCAGCGGCTGTCTGTTGGGCATAAACACACTGTTCTCTATCTGGATACCTGCTATCCCGATACGGGGTTTCTTCTTTTGTGCAAAAGCTTCACCGGCAAAAGAGATAGCCATGACAAACAGGCCGATTAATAGAAATGTTTTTTTCATACGTATTATGATTAGATAAAACAAAAAATTTTAAGGTCACATCTTGTCATAAAAGCAGACCCGCCCCCGGCGAGTCTGCACTTTAAAAAGTATCGTATCAGTTTGTGATACCACCGTTGCTGATATCGATTTCAATCTGAGGAATAGGCAGTTTCTCTGCACCTTTCTTGAAACCTTCGTCACGTCCAAACTGACTCTTGAATCCCGGATAGAATACTTTTTCGCCCCATCCTACACGTACCACGTCGAAGAAGCGGAAACCTTCCATACCGAATTCCAGATGACGTTCCTGCATGATGGCTTCGAATACACTCAGGTTAGCATCACCGGTAAGATTCGGATAGCCGGCCAGATCAGCACGTTCACGAATCAGGTTCAGATACTTGATGGCATTCGCCTCATCGTTTGTTTTGCTGCAGGCTTCTGCATAGTTCAGGTAAACTTCGGCCAGACGAATCAGACGGAGGTTAGTAGGTTGGTTATTACCATAATTTTCTTCACGCTGTCCCGGTGCCAGATACATCTTGCGGTTATACCAGCCGGTTCTGTCGTCGGTAATTTCGGGTACTTCCCTGTCACCGTATACCGCACCCGGATGTGCAGCCAGCTCGATGTCAATAGCTTCCTGACGAGAAAGCAGTGTCACGTTCTTACGTTTGGTATCGCCAACTGCATCGTAAGCATCGGCCAAAGCCTGGGTAGGCTGTGCACAACCGAAACCGTTGGTCATATTTCTAGGCATAGACATCAGCACGTGGCGGTTACCGTTGTTGGTCGTATATCCGCTCAAATTGGTAGAAGTGTACATACAAACTTCCAGTATAGATTCCTGGCAATGTTCGCCTTCCAGTGAGAACATATATTTATAATCATTCTCCAAGTCATATTCACCCGGAATCAGCGGCAGGATGTTTTCCTTGAACACCCGTTTCACTTCTTCGTACTTTTCTTCGTACAGGTAAACGCGGGTTTGCATTGCATAAGCAGCTCCCTTCGTAATTCTACCGGCATACTGAGCCAGATAGTCGGGCACTTCACTCTTCAAAGGAAGAACGGCTGCAGCCTCGTTCAAGTCTTTTTCGATGGTAGCGTAAATGGTTTCCAGACTTGCACGTTCCAGTCTTTCATGGTCGAGTTCCAACACATCGGTATAACAGGGAACTTCACCAAAAATCTTCACCAGTTCGAAGTAGGTATAGGCACGGATAAACTTCGCTTCACCTACCATCTGCTCCTTGTTGTATTTCGAGAAGATTTCGTCGCTGGTCTGTTCCATATCGCGGATAAACAAGTTGGCCTTGTTGATGCACTGATAAGACTGCTTGTATTTATTCAAGATTTCGTTATGGTCGGCCGGATACTGGAAGTTTTCCATCAACTGGAAAGTAGAAGCATCGTTGGCAGAACCACTGTAGGTAGCATCTTCCGACAACACGTCGCCAAAACACTGCATAGACCACGTATAGAAGAAGCTCTTCACATCAGAATATACAGCGGCCAGACGCAAGAAAGCCATTCGTTCATCTGCAACCTCGCCTGCTTCCGGACTGCCTTGAGGTTCCATATCCAAATCTACACAACTGCCAAATCCCAGCATGGCAGCAAATGCAACACCTAATATATATTTATTCTTTAACATAACCATCTATCAATTAAAAAGTAATATTAACACCACCCGTAAAAGTTATTGCCTGAGGATAGATACCGTAATCTACACCTCTTGACAAAGATGAAGACTGACCTACTTCGACGTCGAGTCCCGAATAACTGCTTATCGTGAACAAGTTCTGTCCGCTGATGTAGAAACGTACATTCTGCATCTTCATTTTCTTTGCAACGGAAGAAGGAAGTGTATAACCCAACTGTGCATTGCGCAGACGGAGGTAAGAGCCACTTTCTACGTAACGGTCGGAAATACGGTCATTATCGTTCACATCGGCATCGGTCAACCGAGGAATATCGGTATTGGTATTTTCCGGTGTCCAGTAATTCAGCAGTGCCCGGTCTTTGTTGGTAATATCATTCGGATAATAAGTATACAGACGCATTGCATTGAATACATCATTACCCAGTGTACCGCCAAACTGCAGACTCAAGTCGAAGCCTTTCCATGCCATAGACACGTTGAAACCGTAGATGATATCCGGAATCGGGTTACCAATCATGCATTTGTCGTTTTCGTCCAGCAGGCCGTCACCGTTATTGTCTACAAACAGCACGTCACCCAGTTCAGCATTCGGCTGTACGCCCGGTTTCTTCACAGCATCCAGCTGTTCCTGTGTCTGAATCAGACCATTGGTCTTGTATCCCCAGAATGCACCGATAGGCATGCCTTCGTTGGTATATGTAATGTACATACTGCCGTTACGGAACGAACCGTCGGAGATAGGAGTACCACCGTTCAGCTTAGTCATGCGGTTACGGATGGTAGACATGTTGAAGCCTACATTATACTCGAAACCTCTTTCAGTGTGGTCTCTCCATTCCAGGTTCAACTCGATACCGCGGTTGTTTGCCTCACCAATGTTGGTAAAGGTCTGGTTGTAATAACCCATATAGACAGGCATCGGAGCAGCCAGCAACATGTCGCGGGTTGTCTTATAGTAATACTCGAAGCTGAAAATCAATTTGCTGTTGAAGAAGCTTGCGTCCAGACCCAAGTTCCATGATTCGGTAGTTTCCCATTTGATATCCGGATTACCCAAACGTCTTACTGCGATACCCTGATACAAGGTTTCCTTACCGTTGGGACCGAACAAAGCACCATACTGGGTAGAAAGCGACAGCAAGCTGCGGTCTACGTAGTTTGTGATGTTCTGGTTACCAATTTGTCCCCAGCCGGCTCTCAGTTTCAAAGAAGAAATCCAGTCGGCTTTCATTTTCTTGAAGAATTCCTCGCTGTCCATTCTCCATCCCAACGCAAATGACGGGAAGTTACCCCAGCGGTTTTTCTCGGAGAACTTAGAAGAACCATCCCGACGGAAAGTCGCTGTAATCAGATATTTATCTGCATAATCGTAGTGCACACGTCCCAGGTAAGAAATCAGTCCGTACTCTGTAGCGCTGTTGCTACCGGTGGTCTTGCTCTTATCCAAAGTAGCGTCGATATAGTGCAGGTTGTCCGATTCGCCAATCAAATCCTTCGCACCTACACCCAGGCTCTCTCTTCTGCCCCATTCGTTGGTATAACCCACGATGGCAGAGATCGTATGCTTCTTACCAAAAGTCTTATCGTAAGAAAGTGTATTTTCGAAAGTATAATAATCACCGTTGATACGAGTCTTCGACAAACTGCTTTCCAGGTTCTTCTGGCTGTTGGATACCTGATAAACCGGTGTAAAGGTCTTACTGTCGATTCTTCGGATTTCGGCACCGAAACTGCTGCGGAACTTCAGTCCCTTGATAATCTGCCATTCGCCATACAGGTTACCGATAGCTGCCAGCTTATCCGAATTCCGGTCACCGTACATCACGCTGGCCAGCGGATTGTAATAGTCGATATAAGGAGAGTAGCCGTAAGAGCCGTCCGCATTTACAGCCGGAGTCACCGGGTCCAGACGGATGGCATTACTGATTACACCGTAGTCGGCATCATAAATACCCGAGCCGGTAAACTCATTAATGCTTGTAGCCGAAGATTTAGCGATAGAGAAATTAGAACCTACGGTCAAGCGGTCTTTCACCACTGTTTTTTCCGTACTCTGGCGAACATTGAAACGTTCGTATTTGGTACGTTTGATGGTACCTTCCTGACTGATGTAGTTCAGTCCCAGGTTGAATTTATAGTCGTTGGCCTTACCGCCGCTAATGCCCACGCTATAGTTTTGCATAAAGGCTGTCTGCGAAATCTCGTCCATCCAGTCGGTAGAAGTATTTCTGTCCACCAGACCCAGGTCAATCGGTGCCTTTCTGATTTTGTTCAACTCTGTCTGATAGTCGTACCATTCGGAACCCGACATCAAATCCAGATTATTGATAATCTTGCTGGAACCCCAGTAAGCATCGAACGAAATGGTAGTTTTTCCGGCCGTACCTTTCTTGGTAGTAATAAGAACGACACCATTCGCACCACGAGAACCGTAGATAGCAGATGCCGATGCATCCTTCAGGATTTCCATAGACTGGATATCCGATGTACTCAGGTAGTTGATATCCGTAACCGGCATTCCATCCACTACAAACAAAGGTTCCGCATCGTTCACAGTACCGACGCCTCGGATTCGGATAGTAGCTGCACTACCCGGTGAACCTGAATTCGATGTTACCGAAACACCGGTAGCAAGGCCTTGCAAAGCCGATGATACATTCGCTACAGGCTGTTTGGAAAGTTTTTCTTCGCTTACGGTAGAGATTGCACCTGTTACGTCGCTCTTCTTCATCGTACCGTAACCGATAACGATGACTTCATCCAGTGCGTGTTGGTCTTCTTTCAAGACAACCTTCAGCGGAGAAGGCTGGTTGGCCGAAACCTCCCGAGTGTGGTATCCCATATACGAAACAACCAGTGTAGCAGTGGCAGGGACATTGTTCAGCGAGAATTTTCCTTCCACGTCTGTGATAGTACCTGTTGTTGTACCTTTAATCAAGACATTGGCTCCAATAACAGGCACTCCATTGTTGTCGAGGACTACCCCACTGATGTTTTTCTCCTGATTGATGGAAGACACTTCACCCGATGGTAAGAAACCGGTTTCATACGCACTTGCGGCATTCGAAGCAATGAATGTCGGAGCAAGCAGCAACGCAGCAAACTTTACACGTAAAAAGCTTTGCGTTTTCAAATGCATAACACTCTTCTTTCTCATAAAATAGTGTTGGTTTTAAGTATTAGATAGGTTAACTCTCTTAAATTGTATTTAAGATTAACACAAATATATGAAATGTTTTTAATATTCAAACATATTATAAAAAAATCATTTATATAGACCATATTTTTCTGATAATTCAATAAAAAAGACCAATCCTTCACAAAATCTGACTTATCGTCAGCGTATACAGGCAGTAATCCCGCTCTATAGCCAACAATAGCTGACATAATATCAAAAAAAAGAGACCGGCCCCACTTTTTCACAAAAGCCGGGACAGCCTCTTTTCAAAATGAAGAATTATTTAAGAGAGAATGATTCTAAATCAATAATTCTTTGTACATAACGAGTTATAATCGGTTTCAGCCTTCGGTATTTCCCATACCCAACCGTCTGCATCAGCCGGTTTTTCGATGAAGCTACAGAAGGTAACGATGAAGTTCGAACCACGTTTGATAGGTTGCTGCAGACGTTTCAGGTCGTAGAAACGGAATCCTTCACCCCACAGTTCCACGCGGCGGCTGTTCATGATTTCTTCAGCCAATGCTTCACCGGTATTGCCTTTCGGTGCATATTCCGGGTCACGTGTTTTCTGGAAAGCAGTAAATACATCCTGAGCAGCAGGATCGCCGGCACGTGCCAGTGCTTCGGCACGAATCAGGTACATTTCGGCCAGACGCATGAAAGCTACATCACCTACGGCATCGGCAGTAGAACGGGCTGTGAACTTACGGTTCTGGTAGATGTTCTTGGCATATGTGCTTCCCGGCACTTCAGCCTCACCGCTTGGGTCCCACCATTTACGACGCTCGTCGGTTTCTGACATGGTGTCGTAAGTTTCAGCATTGATACATTTCACACCCTGACGGATAGCACTTGAGTTGAAGTTCCATGACATATATGCATAGAATGAGTAGAAATACACAGTCTGGTCGTTCGGAGTCATCGCTGCATACATGGCTTCTTTTGTATCGCTGGTGATGTCAGCAAAACCACACATCAGCTGGTCTCCTTCCATCAGTGCATGTCCTTGTTTTTCTGCTAAATCAATAGCAGTCTTAGCATATTGGGCCGCATTCGGATAATCCTGCATGGTCAGTGCCACACGTGCCTTCAAGCCCCATGCCACCATTTCGCTGTAGTGGTTTACATCGTTCACTTTGATGTCTTTCAACAGTGTGCAAGCCTGATCCAGGTCGGCATTGATTTTGTTATATACCTCAGCCACTGAGCTGCGGGCCAGTTCTTCGGCCACAGTTTTTTCACGGTAAGGAATACCATCCTGGCTATTGTCGGTTCCCGCCTTATACGGTTTGGCATAAAGCTGAACCAGATTGAAGTGTGCCCATGCACGGATACACAGCGCTTCACCCTTAATCTGATTGTACAGAGCCTCATCCGTATTTTCTACAGTTTCCAGTCCTTCCAGAATCTTGTTGGCATTCAGAATCCACTGGTAGTAAATCTGCCAGAACTTGGCATTGTAATTACTGCTGGCGTTCATGTTACAAGACCATCCCAAATAAGCAGCCTGCATCCAGGTATTGGTCTGCCAATTTATATCATCTGCTTCTGCATCACGGCACATCATGAATCCCGGTTCACCACCCAGACACTGGTATCCGGTTTCCTGCGATACCATTTCTTTGTGAATACCATTCAGTGCAATATAAAGGTTTTCCAGCGAAGAATTTACAACCTGGTCGGAAATTGAAGTCGAGGGAATTGTATCCAGATAATCATCGGCACAGCCCGTCACGGTCAGTGCACCGGCCAATGCCATTCCCCATGCTATCGATTTTATATATCTCATAATCGTATCTTTTTAAGTTTAGAATGAAACATTCAAGCCGATGGTAAAGTTACGCGACGGCATATATTCATTATAAGTCACACCACTGTAGTTGGCCATCGGGTTCAGACCCTGGCGAGCTTTCAGCATAAACAAGTTTTCGGCAGTCAGGTTGATGCGTGCGCTCTGCAGCATAATCTTGCTCAACCAGTTCTTCGGCAAGTTGTAGCCCAATGTTACTGAACGCAGGTTCAGGTAATCCGAACTGGTCAACCAGCGTGTAGAGTAGCTCTGACCGATGTTGGTAGCATGGTTAGTATTGGCATCAATGCGTGGAACATCGGTAACGTCACCCGGCTGCTGCCATGCTCTGAACAGGTCAGGGCTCTGTGCATAACCGTATTCGCCTACTTCCATCATAGTTGCATAGTTTGTATCAATCAGCTTGCCACCCAACTGGTAAGAGAAGGTAGCAGCAAGGTCGAATGCCTTATAGCCTACGCGGAAGTTGAAACCACCGTATACTTTTGGAATTGCAGAACCGCTGAAGTCGTACTTAGCATATGTATAGTTATTGGTCAGCAGTTTACCGTCTTTTTCTACCACTGTTTTCTTCACGCTGCTAGTCATTGTACCGTCAGCTTCGTTGTAAGCATCTGTATCGAGCAGGTACAAACCGTCACCGTTATCCGGATTTACACCGTACCACTGGCGCAACCAGAATTCGTACATAGACTTGCCTTCCATCCATTTCTTAGACTTGCTGATGTAACCGTTTTCACGCATGCTTTCGGGCAAAGTTTTCAGTTTGTTCTTGATGAAGGTTGCGTTCACACCAAATGCTACGCTCCAGTCTTTGTTCTTATAGATATCGTAGTTCAATTCTACTTCCACACCGTAGTTGCTTACCTTACCGACATTCTGGATAATAGAAGAAACACCGGTTGAAGTAGGCTGTGATACGTCGAACAACAAGTCACGAGAGTCTTTACGGAAGTACTCGATGGTACCGCTCAAGCGGTCGAACAAACCGAATTCCAAAGCAACGTCTGTAGAAACCTGAGTTTCCCATTTCAAGTTTGAGTTGGCAATCATGGTAAAGAAAGCACCGGCTTCCAGACCGTTGTTGTAACCCAGTCCGTACAATGTCTGATATGGATAATAGTCATCGTCGTCATCACTGTCCAGAATAGCATCGTTACCGGTTTCACCGTAAGATGCACGCAGTTTCAGGTTGTTTACCCAGTCAACATCCTTCATGAATGCTTCCTGACTGATACGCCAGCTGGCACCGAATGACCAGAAGTTACCCCAACGGTTTTCTCTAGAGAAACGTGAAGAACCGTCGTGACGATAAGATACAGAAGCATAGTATCTGTCGTCGTAATCGTAGTTCAAACGGGCAAAGTAACCTTCTTTCTTATAAGTATTGGTATATGAATCCAATGAGCTGATGTTTACGAAGTTGCTGAATTCATACATATCCGATACGGTTTCCTGTGTCTTCATACCGTACAGGTATTCATACTTGTAAGAGTAGTTTTCGTGACCTACCAAAGCATCGAACGAGTGTTTGCCGAATGACTTGTTGTAAGTAATCAACTGGTTGAAAGTCTGTGTAAGCGAACGGGTAGACATGATGTTCAGACGTCCCGGTCCGGCAGTACCGTCACCTACCAGCGGATTTTCGTATACCTTACGGCGATAGTCGATGTTATTCAGTGAGTAGTTTACAGTCAGGTTCAATCCTTCAATCGGAGTAACTGTAAAGTAAGTAGTAGCCGATTCACTCATACGGCTCAACTCACGGGTATTGAACATGGTTTCTGCGATTGCATCACGTCCGTTGTTTGACAGACGGGTACCTGCATAGTCGTAGATGTATTCAGCCGGATTGGTAGTAGCTTCACCATTCGCATTCAGGTAAGCACCGGTTTCCAAATCGTGTGCATGCACCGGATAGATAGGAGCCATGGTACGGATGAAACGTGACAAGTTGCTGTAACTGTTTGAGTTATCGGATGTAGAAGTCGAATAATTCGAGTTTGTACGAGTCAAGCCCAAGTTCAAACCGGTCTTAATCCATTTCACCGGATATACGTTGTAGTTCAAACGTCCGGAGTAACGTTCGAAGTCGGTTTTCAGCATATAACCGTTATCTTTCAGGTAACCTACTGAAGCGTATGTATCGCTTCTGCGTGTCTTGGTGTTGTAGCTCAACACATATTCCTGACGGTGACCGGTCTTGAAGGCTGCGTCTTCCCAATCCAGGTCGTCGCCCCACTTCAAAGAAGTAGCAGCAGGATTCAAGGTACCGTCTGTACCTACGATCGCATCGTCAGCCACACCCTTGAACGGATTGTATTTCAAAGTAGAGCCGATGTTGGCACTGGCCAGCTGTGCAGCTTCCTCAGCCGATTTGCCCGAGCTGATATACGAGTTTTTCAGCATCTGCCACTGAATCGGATAATATTCCCATACACCGATTTTTGCATAGTCCTTGTAAGCACGGTTAGACCAACCCTGGTTGATAGTCAGGTTGATGTTTGTACCGCTGTCGCCCTTACCTTTCTTGGTTGTAATCAAGATAACACCGTTACCGGCACTTGAACCATACAATGAAGTAGAAGCAGCATCTTTCAATACGGTCATCGACTCGATGTCGGCCGGGTTGATATCCCCGATACTACCGTTATAAATAGTACCGTCTACTACGTACAACGGAGAGTTTGAAGCATTTACCGAACCGAAACCACGGATACGTACCGAAGCAGATTCACCCGGCTGACCGGTTGCTGATGTCACCTGCACACCGCTGGCATTACCTTCGAGTGCGGCAGTGACGTTACTGATGGCACGTTTCTCGATTGTTCCGGCACCTACGGTAGAAGCAGAACCGGTGAAAGACGATTTTTTCTGGGTACCGTATGCTACTACCACTACCTCGTCAATCAGTTTGGAATCGCTCTGCAAAAAGATGGTCATTTCTTGGCACAGTTGCATAAGTCCGTGGCAATATAATCATGTTATCCAAAGATTATGGAC
>CAJKDC010000012.1 GCA_905198575.1 uncultured Bacteroides sp.
CTTACATTTGTTAATTTTTAATTTTTGAATCAGAAAGCCAACTGCTGATTCGCATAATTAAGAATAATTCTTTTCCTTTGCAGAAAAAATTAGAAGTCGTAGATAATGAAGCCACAATTGATGATCAGTTCACCTGCCCCGGGAAGCGGCAAAACCGTATTCATGGCTGGTTTACTCCGTGTTTGCAGCAGACGAGGGCTCAAAGTGCAACCCCATAAGTGTGGTCCGGACAGTATGGATGCGCAATTGCTTGCACTGGCAGGCAACAGAGACTGCATAAATCTGGACACATGGCTAGCAAGCCGTACGCATACCCAGCAGATTTATAATGAATACGGAGAATATGCCGACGTATGCATGACGGAGGGGAAAGGCGGCCTGTTCGACGGGCACGACGGTATCAAAGGCAGCAGTGCCGAGCTGGCAGCCCTGATGCAGATTCCGGTCATTCTTATTGTCAATGCACGCACTATGGGCTATTCGGCTGCAGGGGTTCTGCATGGCTTCAAAAATCTGTATGATAAGATACGCATAGCAGGCGTTGTTTTCAATCATGTATCGGCACCCGCCCACCTGAATTGCCTGAAAAAAGCCTGCGAAGATATAGGGCTGGAATGTCTAGGAGCATTGCCTACAATGCCCGATATACATTTCCCGACCAAACACTCCAGTCTTACGACCAGTGCCAAACAGGCATTCGAGCAGCAGACCGACATCGTAGCCGACTATATCGAGCAACATATTCCTATTCAAAAGATTCTGCACATTTGCCAGCGGATTTTTCCATGCAATATCAGCCTTCCTTACAGCAGCGAGGCAGACCCTACCCTTTTCATGCCCCGCAACAGGCAACTGCATATCGCTATCGCCAAAGACCCGGCTTTTCCGTTCGTTAACCGAATCAATCTGGAGCGGCTGAAAGAACTGGGAAAGATTCACTATTTCAGTCCCGTATACGGCAGCAACCTTCCACAGTGCGACCTGCTTTATCTTCCAGACGGGTATCCTGAGCTTTTTGCACGCCAACTGCACCGCCGCAAGAAGCTATTGGATGAGATTCGGAACTATGCCATTAACGATGGTAAAATTTTGGCCGAAGGGGGTGGTGTGGTACTGCTGGGCGAATCAATCCTGCTGAAGCGGGAAACGCAATATGAATTTACAGGTCTGCTACCTCTCCATTTCAAAGCAGAAGAACAGCGTCTGACACAAGGATACCGTCTTTTCCAATGGCACCAACAAAGCATCAGAGGACACGAATTCAGATACCTTACCCTTTTGAATACGGAAAATCTGCAAAGCAATGAATTTGCTTCCTGCACCGCGCAAAACAGCTATGGCGCAGAGACTTCGAGTCTTTTTTTAAGGTATAAAAACATCATTGCCTGTACGGCACGATTATACTGGGGAGAAAGCAATCTTTTGGACTGGTGGAAGGATTTATAATAACCAAACGCAGGAAAGAAATTCATTTTTTTGATAAAAAAACCGAATAAAATCAGTAAATTGCACTCCCAAACAAAATGGGAAAATATTACAAAGGCATTTAGACATGAAAATACTACAGACAATCCTTATAGTACTTGTATGCCTGCTATATGCTCAAACTCCTGTATGTGCCCAGCAAACAAAGGTCACACAAACATTTGGAGTTGTCCGGACATACGATCCAAATAACGAGCTGGAAGGCATAGAAGTAAGTACTCCTTCTTTTTACTCTTTATCGACCGGGAAAAGAATACGGATAAAAATTTCAAACACAGGAAGCAATAATATTCGATGGCTTACGCTGAATATTTACTATAGCAATAACGGCTACAACAAGCGCCTGTGTAAGATAAACATTCCCAAGCTTAAGAAAAACGAGTCACACGAATTTGGTATCAATATCTCAGCCAAATATGCTAATATTGATAAAAAGGACCTGACATTCACGCTCCGGAAAAAGAAAGGCTACAAGAGTTACCAGATTCGGGAAGAATAAAATTTAAAAGAAAATATGGAACCTACTGAAATTCCTAATATACTGGCTGGTTTAATCCAACAGTTGCACGACCAGCATTGCTCCTGCGTAATCCTTCAGGGCAACCGGATGCGCTCTTTTCATAACAGAGGTATTGCCGATTTGTATCAGCTTTACAAGCACGAAAGCGACTTCATGTCTGGAGCTGCCATAGCCGATAAGGTTATCGGGAAAGGAGCTGCCGCACTGTTAGTCTTAGGTGGTTTCAAGCTGGTATATGCCGATGTTATCAGTCAGTCGGCCTACTCTCTGTTGCAGGACGCGAATATAGAGGCACATTACGGAAAGATAGTAGACCACATTGAGAACCGGAGTAAAACCGGATGGTGTCCCGTAGAGTCGCGTTGTCTGAACGAAACCACACCCGAAGGATGCCTGAAACAAATTGAATTATTTATCAACCAAACAAATAACGAAAAAATTCATACAGTATGAAAACCACAGAAGTAAAACTTTACTCACTGAACTACAGCGAAATCCGCACCTACTTGTTCGGACTGCTGTTTGTTGCGGGAAATATCATTCTTCCGCAGTGCTGTCACTTGATTCCACAAGGAGGTCTCACTTGGTTACCAATCTATTTCTTTACACTCATCGGTGCCTATAAATTCGGATGGAAAGTCGGATTGCTCACTGCCCTGCTTTCTCCGCTTGTCAACAGTCTTGCATTCGGTATGCCTGCTGCGGCCATGTTGCCGGGCATCCTGCTGAAATCGTGCGTATTGGCCGGTACTGCTGCCTTCATTGCCCGCCGCTACCAGAAAGTATCACTGGGACTGCTGCTTGCTGTCGTACTGGGTTATCAGATAATCGGTACATTGGGCGAATGGCTGATTTGCGGAGATATCTGGACTGCATTTCAAGATTTCAGAATAGGTCTTCCGGGAATGGCTGTTCAGGTAATTGGCGGTTATCTCTTTATCAAATACTGGAAATACTAACAGAATCATCCAAATAAAAACTCCGTACACATGCCCTTATCGGTTTGTGTACGGAGTTTTTTATGCTTTCCCAGAAGGGGAAATCTTAAATCTTTTCGCCGTAAGCCAAATCGCCTGCATCCCCCAGACCGGGAACGATATACTTATGTTCATTCAGTTCCGGATCGATTGCTGCGCACCACAACGTAACATCGTCCTGAGGAAATACCTTCTGCAAGTGTGCAACACCCTGCTCGCTGGCAATGATACATGCAATGTGCAACTTACGCGGAGTTCCTTTCGTAAAAAAGGCCTTCAATGCCAAATCCAGACTCTCGCCGGTAGCCAGCATCGGGTCTACGAGCAACAAAGTTTTACCTTCCAGCGAAGGAGTAGCCAGATACTCTATATTCACGTCTACCGTGCGATGGTCCTCGTCCGTATAAAAGCGGAAAGCAGATACGAAAGCATTTTCAGCCTTGTCGAACATATTGAGGAATCCTTGATGCATCGGTAATCCGGCACGGAAAACTGTAGCCACTACTACTGCGTCATCGTGTGTACGGGCAGTTGCAACACCCAGCGGAGTCTGTACCTGCTTCACCGAATAATCCAGTGTCTTACTGATTTCGTAAGCCATCAACTCCCCGATACGCTCGATATTTCTTCTGAAGCGCAGACTGTCTCCCTGAATATGTACATCGCGCATCTCGGCAACAAACTGATTGATAAGAGAATTTCCCTCACTAAAATTGATAAGTTTCATTATATATTACTTTTACGATAAAATCTATTTATATGCAAAAATAATAAAAAAGGATATGCACATCTATTCTCACCTCATTTTTTAGTTTCTTTAAAACCCAACCGGAATTTCGTTACAATATTCAGTAATTTGTCTACTATTTCCTTCCATATATGCATGTACTTTTGTATCAAGAAAAAGAAAACAGATGAACAGGACATTACAATTAATCGGTCTGCTGCTGGCCGGGAATCTGTGCTTTATTTCCAACTTGCCAGCTGCAGAGCCAACCAATCAAAGCAATACGAATATGGAACAGAGTCTGAAACTAACTACAGAATGGGATAAGGTATTCCCAAAAAGCAATAAAGTAACTCACACCAAAGTTACCTTCCACAACCGGTATGGCATCACACTGGCTGCCGACATGTATATACCGAAAGACGTTTCAGGCAAGCTGCCTGCCATTGCCATCAGCGGTCCCTTTGGTGCAGTAAAAGAGCAATCGTCCGGACTCTATGCCCAGACACTGGCCGAACGTGGCTTCCTCACACTGGCATTCGACCCCTCTTACACCGGCGAAAGTGGCGGCGAGCCCCGTTATGTAGCTTCGCCCGACATCAACACAGAAGATTTCTGTGCGGCAGTAGACTTCCTTTCCAACCACGAACTGGCAGATGCCGACCGTATCGGTATTCTGGGAATATGCGGTTGGGGCGGTATGGCTCTCAATGCGGCTGCTATTGACACACGCATCAAAGCCACAGTTACCTCGACCATGTACGACATGAGCCGTGTCAATGCCAACGATTATTTTGACAGCATGGATGCAGAAGGACGATACGAATTACGCAAGCAGCTCAACAGTCAGCGCACCGCCGACTATAAGACCGGTTCTTACGTCCGTGCAGGGGGTGTACCTGAAGTATTGCCGGCAGACGCTCCACAGTTCTTGAAAGACTATCATGCCTATTACAAGACCAGCCGCGGCTACCACAAGCGTTCGCTCAACTCAAACGACGGGTGGAACCAGACATCTTCTCTGTCATTCATCAATATGCCTATCTTAATGTACAGCAGTGAGATACGCAGTGCCGTACTGATGCTGCACGGCGAAAAAGCACATTCACGCTACTTTAGCGAAGATGCTTTCAAAAAACTGAAAGGAGAAAACAAAGAGCTGCTCATTATTCCGGGAGCTAATCACACCGACCTTTACGACCAGATGGATGTGATTCCGTTCGACCAGATTATTTCTTTCTTCCAGAATTACCTCAAACCCGATACTCAAAAATAAAAAAGTATGACACTCGAAGATTTTTTGATACACGTACGTGAGCGACGTCCACTCAATACACCCGAAATCTACCAGCTTATGGATGCCATGAGCGATGAGGCACGCCGGATAACCTGCGAAATGAACAATACCTACCACTCGCAGGAAGAACTTCGTCAGCTACTCAGCCAACTGACGGGGAAACCTATAGATGCCTCGTTCAAGATGTTTCCGCCGTTCTATACCGACTTCGGAAAGAACATCACCATCGGGAAACAGGTATTTATCAATGCCGGATGTCATTTTCAGGATCATGGTGGGGTAACCTTGGGAGACGGATGCCTTATCGGCCATAATGTAGTATTTGCTACACTGAATCACGACTTGCATCCTGCCAAAAGGGCTTCTATGACACCTGCTCCCATCACCCTCGGCAAAAACGTATGGGTGGGTTCCAATGCCACTATCCTGCAAGGAGTGACGATTGGTGACGGAGCTGTCATTGCCGCAGGAGCCGTAGTAACGCGGGATGTACCGGCCAATACGATTGTCGGCGGTGTACCGGCAAAGCCTATTCGGGAAATATCTATAGAGTAAATTCCGTTATTCCCCCCAAATCAAAATACCAGATAAGATACCGGATAAACCTAATTATCTTATCTGGTATCTTAAAGCGACCTTGCCTCAAGCATCCTGATAGAAAAATGTCAAACTGTTTGCAATATAGCAAAAAAACATTACCTTTGCATTAACAATTTCCGCCACGCCTCTTTACAATGCGTACCAGGGCGGAACTTATTTTTTATACATCTATGGTAACATACAGTAAGCAGCCTATAAGTATTACCGACCAAATATTAATGTTAAAAAACAGGGGACTACTTTTTGACAATGAGCAAACGGCAGTTGAATACTTGAAAATCATCAGTTATTTCCGTTTGGCTAATTATTGGAAACCTATGGAAAGCGATAAGGTAAACCATATATTCAAGCCTAAGAGTAAGTTTGAGAACGTAATAACCTTATATAATTTCGACAAAGAATTACGTAATCTTATTTTTTCAGCTATACAAAGCATTGAGATTGCATTGCGGACTAAAGTTATCCAGATAGTATCACCAAACTATGGTGCGTTTTGGTTTGCAGATAAATCATTATTCACCAACACAACAATCTTCACTAAATGACAATCCAACCTATCCTCCTGCATGGAAAACCTTGGAAGTATCATCTTTTGGAACTCTCTCAAAGTTATACTGCAATTTAGCAGATAACAATCTTAAAAAACAGATTGCAAGAGAATTTGGACTACCCCAACACTTGTATCTTGAAAGTTGGATAAAAAGCCTGTCTGTATTGCGCAACTGTATAGCACACCATGCCCGCATTTGGAATAGAAAATATCCATGGAAACCACAACTTCCTAAGAAACTCCAGAATCCATGGATCCAAAGCAAAGGCATTTCACCGGAAAAACTATATGCCCAACTATGCTGTATAGCTTACTTAATGAATGTAATCCTTCCTGACAATACATTCAAGCAGAAACTGAAATCCCTTTTGGCAGAATACCCTATTGTCGATGTTGCTGCAATGGGATTTCCAAAGACGTGGTATAACGAGCTACTTTGGCAGTAACGTGTCAATCTTTTTTTTAAAAGCATTTCTTTTTATTAAATTGAAATTGCAGTTTAAGCATATCTTCTGACAGCATCATGTCTGCAACGAATTGTTTGTAATCACTTTTTTCTTGTGAAATGGAGTAATAAAACATTTGTAGTTTTGCGTTATAATCAGCTCCATATCCCAATAAATCAGATTCAGCACTCTGATATTCTTTTTCATTGGGTTGTATAAAAATTCCATTCAACCCTTTTAAGCGATACATGTAAGTAATCATTTGATGAACATCATCACGACTAATTTCCCTCTTGTATTTTGCGTCGATGATAGTACTGTCCGATTCTCTATAAAAATCAGGATAGCGAGGATACAAACTATCTCTCGTCAAGTAAATACGCCCTACTCCTCTCCTGTTATTAGGATGCTTAAACTCTTGCTTTGTAAGAATGGTAGCTAAATATTCTTCCCACAAATAGGAAACGTCAAACAGGATACCATATACTTTATCTTCCTTTTCGCCATATTTAATTCTCTCATGCCTCAATATTCGCAAGCAGAGTTTTTGAAGAGGCGCATAATGGGAATAATAAGGATGGCTAATGACCTTTAAATTACTTTTTATCACCTTTTCTCTTTCTTGCCTGCTATAATGCGAAGTCGCAGAAATAATCTGTGCGACATTTCTACGCGTTTCTTCATCCTTTTCCAATAAGGCCTTCCCAAATTTTGTTTTACCAATATATTCAATTGTGTGCCGTATCAATTCGGTAATATGGTTATCGTGGCTAAACTCCCGCGTCCGATAAGCAACACGTCCGCTAAATGGAAAATTCATTTTCAAATGCCTGTTGATGTCTATCACGCCTCGCACATTGGCATCATTATATTCATTCCGTTGGTATTCCTTATATATGCCTTGCAACAAAGCTTCGTTAAGAACCCTTGGAAACAAATACAGAAGAAAATCAAATATTAGCTCATCTGTCGTTCCATGTAACAAATTAACAATATTAATACACAGCACCTTACTAAGCATATAATGCAAAAAGAAATCTTCTCTTTCATTTTTGGAAAAGCGGGAATGAATGGAGATTGATTTTCCATTCATTCCTATAAAACCGACCATATTTCCTGTTTCCAGCAAAACTTTTGTACATTGTTTTTCTTTCCATTGGAGTTGCAACGAAAACAATTGTTGCTTGCCGGCCTCGTCTTCACACAGACGAAAGGAATGAGGATAGATGAGTAAGTGATTACCGTCTTCGTCCAACAATTCCGACACTTTCCTGTTAGCGATATTTAGTAACGGCAGATATTCTTCTAAATTATCAGTTATGAAAGAATAGTTTGTATTATCCCTCAAAATCATCATTGTTATTCTTGTTATAATAAACCTGCTCCAACATTTTCAGATTCTCCATAGCGTTGAATGTGCCTCTTAAATATTCAAAAAGCACTCCCTTCAAGTGATTCTCCCAAAGATGCTTGTAGGCAGATTTCTTGTTGGTATGGTCTTCGTTCAGATAAAGCTGTAATTTGCTAAAATAGGAACCGCCAATATGATAGGATGCATTCAGTCCTTCTACTCCACTATGAGTATCATCATTCCATATTGCCGCATTCAGCCGTTTCATTACCTCAAGAACTTCATCTTTCATCTCTTGAAGCTCATCCAGCATACCTGTATTTTCGTCAGCCTTAATTTCTTCCCACGCAAAACGGCGACGCATGGCAAAGTCCATACTTTCCACACTGCGGTCTATGTCATTCATTGTTCCAATAATATATACGTTTTCGGGTACATAAAAGCCTTCATAGAATATGTCGGCTTCATCCGTTATCATATTCTGATATTGGGTTTTTACTCTTCCTTTTATTCCACGATAACCGGGGTCTATACTGAAGAAAAGTTCACCGAATATTTTAGAAATTTCACCACGGTTGATTTCATCGATGATGAAAATATATTTATTATTACCGGTTAATTCATTCTTTGCAAGTTTATCTTGCTGTCTTTCAATCTTATTATTTCCAGCAACAATTTGTTCGTATATATATTTCGCTAAAGCAGCGGTATACGAATCATTGCCATTCCTTTGTCCACCTTCCCATAGTCTATTTTTATATGCTTTTATTACATCTATGACAGGTATACCATACCCTTTTATAGAATCTCCCTTCAAAACAATAGTTGCACCATCAAATTTTTCAATATGATATGATGTCCGCCCTGCACTACTGATTATGTCTGTACCAGGTTTTATATATTTTGTTATCAGATTGCTATCTATGTTTATTTGTGATGGATATTTACCACATTCTATAAAACTTTCATTTACTATAGAGGTTATAGCTCTCTTACAGAAACTTTTAAACACTCCATCTACCCGCCTAAATCCAATATTTCCATTATTATCAGGTGGAGTTGGACGTAAACCCTCTACAAAATCTGCATAATCGTATGAGGGATGAAACTGCACAAATTCAAACTCTGCATTCATTGCTTCCGCTATGGCTTTTGCCAAATAAGTTTTTCCGGTACCTGGGGCTCCGGTAAGAATGAGATTCTTATTTGCTTCTAATAAATTTATATATTTATCGTATTTGTTATTATCTTCCATGTTTTGATTTTTATGTAATAGATAGATAGTTAAATATACACTGAGATTTTTTTCTTTAAAACATAACCAAAGTATATTAATATAGTATGAATAGTAAAAGCACAAAAATACATAAAGTCCACAAATGATACATTCTTCAAAGACTATATTTTTGAGCATACCATAACATAATGATTAGGAAACCGTTCTTTTTCATTAATCCACTTCTATCCTGCAGTTATTTCAAAGTTTTTCTTAACTTTAAGGCAAACCATCAGGAAGAAAAACAAATGAATAGAAAAGGTATCATAGGAGCAATTATAGGAGACATCGCAGGTTCCCGCTTCGAATGGAACAACTGCAAGTCCACCCAATTTGAGTTTTTCACGCCAGCCTGCCGTTTCACCGACGATTCTGTGATGACAATAGCAGTAGCCGACTGGCTGGCGGACCATAACGATTTGAGTGAAACCATGCACAAATGGGGAAACCATTATCCGCATGCCGGATATGGCGGCATGTTCCGCAGATGGCTGTTCAGCATGTCTCCCGAAACTCGTAAACCCTACAACAGCTTTGGTAACGGCTCGGGCATGCGGGTCAGTCCGTGTGGATTCTATGCCCGGTCCATCGAAGAAGCACTCGATTTGGCAAGACAGTCGGCCGAAGTTACCCACAATCACCCGGAAGGAATTAAAGGAGCTCAGGTTATCGCCTCTGCAATCTTTCTGGCCCAAAAGGGCGAAAGCAAACAAACGATTAAGGATTACATCGAAAAGACATTCGGATACGACTTACATCGCACCCTCGATGAGATTCGCCCGAACTATGATTTTGATGTGACTTGCCAAGGTTCCTGCCCTGAAGCGATTCTGGCATTCCTCGAAAGCAATGATTACGAGTCGGCTATACGGCTGGCTATATCGTTGGGCGGTGACAGTGACACCATAGCATGTATGTCGGGAGGAATAGCAGCTGCATTCTACGGTGTTCCGGATGAGCTTATCGGGCAAGCCGAAGCTTTTCTGGACAGTAATATGACGGGGGCAATCCATGCATTCGAAATGGCAATCTCCGACAGATAACCTCAAAACCCTTAATTCACATTAGCTCTAAAACATGGAAATATTAACCGATAAGATACGCGGATGCCTTGTTGGCGGTGCCATAGGCGATGCATTGGGATACAGTATAGAGTTCATGACTTATCCTTCCATCATCAGGCAATATGGTTCCGACGGCATCACCAGCTTCACACTGGAAGACAATTTGGCTCTGTTTTCTGACGATACCCAAATGGCACTCTTTACAGCAAACGGTCTGCTGAATGGAATAGTACGTAATAATTTTTTACATCAAAAATCTTCGCTGATAGATAACATCGGCAATGCGTATATCGACTGGTATAAGACGCAACTCAGGCAAAACTACAGGATACCGGAAAACGAACGGAACTGCTGGATAAGCGGTATTCCCCAATTGTATGCTTTACGGGCGCCAGGGAACACTTGCCTGACGGCCATCCAGCAACGGATAAACGGTTCGAAAGTTGAGAATAACAGTAAAGGTTGTGGGGGAATCATGCGCATTGCTCCAATTGCATTGGCATTCGACAAATGTCCGTCGGGAAATGCACAGGAAATATTTAATTATCAAGCCAATATCATACGTTTGGCTTGCGAGGCTGCCAGACTTACACACCTGCACCCTCTGGGATTTCTGCCTGCCGGACTCATGGCATTCCTTTTATACAAGATTCTGCACAGTCCGGACGCAATTACGCCCCAATGGATAAAATCGACTGTTTTCGAAGGGTTATGGTATCTGGATAATACGGTTGATTCTGTCCGCGGAGTTACCCACAAGCAGCTATACCACAAGGAACTGGACGAACTGAATATCATGACACTCCGTACTGTCAAACTGGCCGAAGAAGCGGATAATGATGTGGATGCCATCAAAAAATTAGGTCAAGGATGGACGGCTGATGAGGCCTGGTACATTGCACTTTATTGCTGTATCCGCCATCTGGACAGCGTACATGATGCAATCATTGCGGCGGTCAACCACGACGGAGACAGTGACTCTACCGGTGCCATAGCAGGCAATATCATGGGAGCTATCCATGGCTACCAGAGCATCAAAAGCCAAAACCTTTTCTGTCCTGCAGGCCACAAACTAGAAACTACGCTTGAGTTGCTGGATGTTATCCTGACCATATCGGACGATTTGGCCATCGTACAAAATACAGGTCAGCTTACAGAGCCAGAGATACTCCGACTTTTGGAACGATACAGTCCAAGCAATCACTAATCTGACAGTGTCTTCGTGCTTTAGCATTATAAAGATAAACTTGCGGCACAAAAATGAGGCATCTTTGTCTTATGAGTACCGCAAGTTTATCTCACTTATGAGAAAGGCAGAAAGTACTATTTACTATGCTTCCGACTGCACTCCGGACACTCTCCCTTGATAACAAAGGATACAGAACGCAACGTGAATCCTTGCTGCAACCGCAAATCGGGCAAAGGAAGATCGTCCATACAAAACGATTTCCGGCACGACTCGCAATAGAAATGGATATGGGCATCGGCATGATTACAGACTGTTTTGCTGTTGCACGGCTCATAATTCAGAACACCACGTCCGTCTTCGAAAGCATGCACGATATCGTGCTCCAGGAACAAGGTCAGTACGCGGAATATACTGGACTTGTCCATCGTTTCCAGCAGATTTTCCAAGTCGGGCAGACTCATAGGCCTGCACGACTCCTTGAGTGCCTTCAGTACAAGGAGCCTGTTGGCTGTAGGCTTTACACCTTTCAGCTCCAGCCATGTTATCAATTCATTCTGTTCCATCCTGTCATAGCTTAACACTTTGCAAAGGTAGCTATCTTATCCTAACGTGCAAATTTGCCGTCTGATGTTTTTATGCAACCGGGTTGCATTGTGCATAGCCATCTGCTGAATGCAACCCGGTTGTACGTTTTCGAGTTTATTTTTGCAGCATAAAAATAAAACGAAACAAATTATGACAACAAGCCATCACCATCACGGGCATGAGCACAACCATGCACACCATCATTCCCACAGTGGGGCAAAAGGAAAAATCATCCTCATCCTGCTGACTGCCCTGCTACTTGCAGGAGCTATGATAATAGAGAAAAAATCGGCGTTGTCCACCGGACAACTGCTATTGGTTTATCTGATACCCTACCTGCTTGCCGGATACGGAACGCTGAAAGAAGCATGCGAAGGCATCGCACACGGCGACTGGTTCAACGAACACTTTCTGATGTCGGTCGCTACACTGGGAGCTCTCGGCATAGGTTTTCTGCCCGGTGCAGAAACAGAATTTGCGGAAGCCGTATTTGTGATGCTCTTCTTCCAGATTGGTGAGCTTTTCGAAGGCTATGCCGAAGGTAAGAGCCGCGACAGTATCTCTCATCTTATGAATATCCGTCCCGATGTAGCCAACGTTGAACGAGAGGGAAAGGTACTGTCCGTTTCGCCCGATGAAGTACTGACAGGAGAAATCATTCTTATAAAACCGGGCGAAAAAGTCCCTCTGGACGGAATCGTCATAGAAGGGGCCTCAGCCCTGAATACCCTTGCACTGACGGGCGAAAGTCTGCCACGGGAGCTGGCTGTGGGCGATGAAGTACTGTCTGGCTGCATTAACCTGACAGGAGTTCTCCGCGTAAAAACCACCAAGACTTACGGCGAGAGTACGGTTTCTAAAATCATCCGTCTGATAGAAAATGCCGATGCCGGCAAGTCACGCAGCGAAGCCTTCATCACACGCTTTGCACGGGTATATACGCCTATTGTAGTCGCTGCAGCCATGCTGCTCGCCTTTATCCCTCCGTTATTCTCTCAGGTCGCCTACATCGAAGCCTTCCCCGTATGGCTTCATCGTGCCCTTATCTTTCTGGTTGTATCATGTCCGTGTGCGCTGGTTATCAGTGTTCCGCTCACTTACTTCGGCGGATTGGGAGGAGCTTCCCGCAAGGGGATTCTCATAAAAGGCAGTAACTATATGGATGCGCTGGCAAAGGTAGACAGCATCGTATTCGACAAAACCGGTACACTCACCCACGGAGAGTTTGCAGTAGAAGCTGTTCATCCCAATGACTTCAGCGAACAGGAGCTGCTGCATCTGGCTGCCCATGTAGAACATTTCACCAGTCACCCGATAGGCGAAGCATTACGTTCGGCTTTTCCGGATGAGGCGAACGACGGTTGCAGCATAACAGATGTAGAAGAGATTGCCGGACAGGGCATCCGGGCTAAGGTGGAAGGCCGGACGGTATGTGTAGGAAACTCGAAGATGATGGAAAGCATCGGTGCCGAATGGCATGACTGCCACCGGACGGGTACCATCATCCATGTAGCCGTAGACGGGAAATATGCCGGACACATCGTCATCAACGACCGGATAAAGGAAGACAGCGTCCAGGCGATAGCCCTGCTAAAACAACAAGGAGTACAACAACTGGCCATGCTTACAGGCGACCGCAAAGCGGTAGCGGCTGATGTTGCTCAGAAGCTGGGCATAACAACCTGGCATGCCGAACTGCTGCCTGCCGGAAAAGTGGAATACGTGGCACAGATGCTTGCTGCTAAAACAGAGGGCAAAACGCTGGCTTTTGTTGGCGACGGCATAAACGACGCACCGGTACTGAAACGTGCTGATGTGGGTATCGCCATGGGAGGACTTGGCAGCGATGCCGCTATAGAGGCTGCCGACATTGTCTTGATGGACGACAAACCTTCTAAGATTGCTACTGCCATAAGTGTATCCCGGCGCACCATCCGCATAGCCCGCCAAAATGTATGGCTGGCCATCGGTATAAAAGTTGCAGTGCTTTTGCTTGCTGCCATAGGACTTGGAACAATGTGGATGGCAGTCTTTGCCGATGTGGGTGTAACCGTACTGGCCGTGCTGAATGCGATGCGGGCTTTGAAAGTCTGAAATGGCTGTCCATAGACCTACCCCGTAAATTTAGCGATAAACAGATAGTGATAATACCAATAAAATTCTGAACTTTGCACTCAGTTATATCCTTTCAGGAAATATAAACCTCTAAACCATCCAACTAAAATATGATAAAAGCAATATTCTTTGACATTGACGGCACGCTGGTAAGCTTTGACACACACCGTATTCCCTCTACTACAGTAGAAGCCATAAAAAAGGCAAAAGATAAAGGAATCAAAATTTATATTTCTACCGGCCGCCCTTATTCATTGATAAACAACATTGATGAAATCAAGCATCTGATAGACGGATATATAACAACAAACGGAGCCTATTGTTTCTCGGGCAATGAAGTAATCTCTTGCACACCTATTCCGCAGGAGGATGTCCTTACGGTAATAAAATATTCGGATAGCATGGGCTTTCCTTGTATGGTAGTAGGTGAAAAAGATTTGACAATGTATAACAGCAACGAATGTACCGACCGCATATTCCGCCAGATGTTGAACGTTCATAACCTAAGGGAAGACAACCAGTTGGACAGCCTCCTGAGACAGCGCATATTGCAGCTCACTCCTGTCATTACGGAAGACGAAGAAAAACAGATTATGCCTTTCTTGAAAGGAAGTGCATCTTGCCGTTGGTATCCGGAGTTTGCCGATATTACAGCTACAAATGCCAATAAAGGGAATGGACTTCTGGACATTATCCGTTATGAAGGTATAGGTATTGAAGAAACAATGGCTTTTGGTGATGGTGGAAACGATATTTCCATCATACAGAAAGCAGGCATAGGGGTAGCAATGGGCAATGCCAATGAGATATTAAAAGAATCTGCCGATTATGTAACTTCTTCTGTAGACGATGATGGAGTCAGCAAAGCACTCGAATATTTTATATTTAAGGCATAAACGAAAAAAAGGCTTCCGTTTTGGAAGCCTTTTTCAGTGATCCGCCTGGGGCTCGAACCCAGGACCCCAACATTAAAAGTGTTGTGCTCTACCTGCTGAGCTAGCGAATCAAACCTGTTTTGCAGTCATTTCCTGATTGCGAGTGCAAAGGTACGCTTTTTTTCTTAATCTGCAAATTTATTTCCTACTTTTTTGCCAATAATTGCAATATTTCTTCTTCCAACTGCTCTGTGACCACTTGCATATCCACATTTTTCCCTATTTCTTTCGCAATTGAGGTGACTCCTTTATCAATAAAGCCACACGGATTGATATAGCTGAAATAACGCAAATCGGTATTGACATTCAATGCCAGTCCGTGCATCGTCACATAATGACTGCAACGTACCCCGATAGCACATATCTTACGTTCGGAAGGCATTCCGGTATCGAGCCATACACCTGTTGCTCCTTTTACTCTGCCGGCAAAAATACCATAGCGGGCACAGACTTTAATAACTGCTTCTTCCAACAAGTAAATGTAATCTTTCAGTCCCAGCCGGAAATCTTCAAGGTTCAAGATAGGATAGCAAACCAGCTGGCCAGGGCCATGATAGGTAATGTCGCCTCCTCTGTCGATACGGAACAGCTCAGCTCCTACCCGCTTCAACTGCTCTTCATCCAGCAGCATATTGGCCGCTTTACCATGCCGCCCCAAAGTATAGACATGCGGATGCTCACAGCTTATTATCCGGTTTTCATACGGTTTACCTTCCAGCTTGCAAGCTACCAGTTCCGAAAACAGTTTCTCTTGTTTATCCCATGCCTCAGCATACGGGATAAGGTTCCATCTTTCTACTTTCATTGGGTAATCTTTTTAAAATTCAGACTTAAGCTGTTCAACACTACACTGACTGAGCTGCATGCCATAGCTGCACTGGCCAGCATTGGGTTAAGCAGGATACCATAGAACGGGTAAAGGATTCCAGCAGCAACCGGAATTCCTACCATATTATAAATAAAGGCCCAAAACAGGTTCTGATGAATCAGACGTACCGTCATGCAGGAAAGCTTAATGGCACGTGGCAACAGATTCAAGTCGGAGGTCATCAGGGTTACCATGGCTACATCCATGGCAATGTCAGTACCTTTGCCCATTGCAATACTTACATCGGCACGGGCCAATGCTTGCGAATCATTAATTCCATCGCCTATCATAGCGACTTTGTATCCTTGTTGCTGCAGACCTTTGATTACATTTTCCTTGTCATCGGGTAGTGCCTCAGCCACTACACAGTCGGCACCAATGGCCTGTCCTACCCGTTCGGCAGACTGACGATTGTCGCCCGTAGCCAAATATACGCGTTTGCCCATAGCCTTGAGTTGTTTCACAGCCTCAACCGAAGTCGGTTTAATCGGGTCGCCTATCTCCACAACCAAAAGCAACTCATTATCTCTGCCAAAATACACCAGACTGTTTCCGCTATCCTGAAGTTGGGAACACAGGGCCTGCGCATCAGTCGAAAGCGATACGCCAAAATCCTCCAGAAAACGATGACTGCCTGCCCAGTACTTGCCATTTTGTGATACTGCGGTCACCCCTTTGCCTACCTGATTCTGAAAGTCGGAAACAACTACCGGATAGGTTGCTGCCGAAAGATATTGCAAGATGGCACCTGCCAGCGGATGCTCAGAGTGTTGCTCCATACTGCATAAAATAGAAGCATCTGCCGGCATAAAGCCTGCCAACTCATGCCAGCCCGTTACCTCGGGCTTTCCTGCAGTTACGGTTCCGGTTTTATCGAGTACGACTACTGATACGTCTTTAAGCTGTTCCAAAGCAACGGCATCTTTTATAAGAACATGCTCGGTAGCGGCCTTGCCCAGTCCCACCATCAACGCAGTTGGAGTAGCCAGACCAAGGGCACACGGACAAGCTATGACCAATACCGATACGGTTGAAAGCAGTGCATACGAGAAAGCGCCACTTCCGCCAGCCAGCATCCACACGACAAATGTAAGCAACGACAACGAAACCACCACCGGCACAAATACGGCTGTTACCTTGTCAACAATGCGCTGCACAGGTGCTTTCGATCCCTGAGCTTCCTGCACCATGCGGATGATACGTGCCAGCACTGTCTGCTTACCGACTTGCTCGGCTACAAAAAGAAACGAGCCGTTCTGATTGATAGTTCCCGCCAGAACTTTACTGCCGGTACGCTTGGATACGGGCACCGGCTCCCCGCTAATCATACTTTCGTCTACGTAAGAATCGCCATCGGTCACTGTTCCATCTACCGGAATCTGTTCGCCGGGACGTACCCGGACAGTATCTCCCTTGCAAATAGCAGCTACAGCAACCTCTACCTCTTTACCCTGCTGGATGATATGCGCAGTAGCGGGTTGCAAGCCCATCAGTTTACGAATGGCCGATGAGGTTTTTCCCTTGGCCTTTTCCTCCATCAGCTTACCTGTGAGCACAAAGGCGATAATCATAGTAGAAGCTTCGTAATACACATGTGGTTCCAGTCCGCGTGCCGTCCAGAAAGACACAAAAAACGTATTGAACAAACTAAACAGAAATGCAATAGAGGTACTGAGTGCCACCAGTGTATCCATATTGCTGGTACGCTGCCGAAGCATTTTCCAAGCATTTACAAAAAACGGACGTCCCGAATACCACAGTACCGGAAGCGAAAGAAAAAGCATCACCCAGCGGGCAACTGCATGCATCCCCATAAACATACTAATAACAGCTACCGGTAAGGCAAAAGCCCATGCCACGACAGCTCTCTTCTTCAATTCTTTATAATACCGTTCGGCAAGGGCTGCTTGTTCTTCCTCCTGATGTTCTTCTGCCAGAATCAAGTCGAAACCGATTTTACGGACTTTCGCCTGAATCTGCTCGCGTGTTATCAGGTCGCTGTCATACTCTACAGTCAGCTGGGCCGCAGCCAGATTAACAGCCGCACTGCTCACCCCTTCCTGTGCCTTTACCACCTTTTCTATATTATTGGCGCATGCAGCACAATGCATGCCTGTCACAGGACAGGTTTCTTTTATTATCTTGCTCATACCTATTCGTTTTATGCAATTACATTGCAAATGTAAAAAAAACTAAGCACAAGAAGTAGCAAAGAAATCGAATTAAATTACATTTTTTAAGCGTTCGTTTCAGTAAGTTGTTTTATATTTGTAAAAGACAATAATAAAGAAAAATACCCCGCTAAAACTATAAAGGATTATGACAAACAAACCTTATCTTCTTTACAGTGTAATATGCTGTATGACGGGAAGTTTTATTTTTGCCGGTTGCATAGAACAAAAGCAAAAGCCAACCCCCAGCATAGAAATTCTCAGTTCGGATACTACTGTACACCTGCTGGGCGACCCGCAGTCACCGGGCTGTAAGATGAGTATCGAGTATGCATATCTGAAACCAGCTGAACAGAGTGACAGCATCAGTGCTTCCATCTCTAACCTCTTGCAAAAAGCTGTGTTAGGAGAACAGTATGCCAACATCCCAGTGCAGGAAGCCATTAATGCTTTCAAAGACAATTATACCCAACGCTATATCAAAGATGTAGAACCGCTGTACCAGTCTGAGTTGAAGAAAAAGAAGGACAAAGAAGACCTGCCTTCGTGGTATAATTACGAGTATTCACTCACTACTGATCTGAAAAAAGGGAAAGACGGAGTATGGAACTATACATGTACTACCTTCGAATATACTGGTGGTGCCCATCCCAATACCCGCATAAAATGGTTTAACATCGAAGAGCAAAGCGGCAAACTGCTTGAAAAAGCAGATGTCTTTGCAGCCGGTAAAGACAAAGAAATATGCGCCCTCCTGATGCCGAAACTGATGGAATATGTAAACGAAAAAATGGATACAGACACCATCAGCACGTTAGAAGGATTGCAGAATGCAGGAGTTCTGATGGATACAGACTTGTTTGTTCCCGATAATTTCCTGCTATCCGAAGAGGGTGTCTCATTCCTTTATAACCAGTATGATATCGCCCCTTATTCCATGGGCTGTATCACACTCACCTTGCCTTACGAAGACATTAATGCATACCTCATTAAATAACGTTTACGACTATATCATAAATGGACATTATTCTGAAATATTTCAAAAACCTTTCTGATACACAGAAAGAGCAATTTGCGGCCTTGTACGACTTGTACACAGACTGGAACAGCAAGATTAACGTGATTTCACGCAAAGATATTACCAATCTATACGAGCACCATGTGCTGCATTCACTCGGTATTGCCGAAGTAATCCGTTTCAAGCCAGGCACCCGTGTAATGGATCTGGGCACAGGAGGCGGCTTTCCGGGTATCCCTTTGGCTATCATGTTTCCTGAAACTCAGTTTCATCTGGTTGACAGTATCGGCAAGAAAGTAAAGGTTGCCACCGAAATTGCTTCGGCCATCGGACTGAAAAACGTTACTACACGCCACTGCCGCGCTGAAGAGGAAAAAGCTGAGTTCGATTTCGTAGTAAGCCGTGCTGTAATGCCGCTTACCGACCTGCTCAAGATTATCCGCAAAAACATCAGCCGCGAGCAGCAGAATGCCTTGCCCAACGGTCTGATTTGTCTGAAAGGCGGCGAGCTGGCCAACGAAGTAATGCCCGTAAAGAACCAGACTGAGATATACGATTTGAAGAATTACTTCGAGGAAGAATTCTTCGAAACCAAGAAAGTGGTTTACGTTACTGTAAACAAGTAATTTATCCGAATACATGACACCATGAAAATCAAACGTTTTGAATTTAATATGTTTCCGGTAAACTGCTATGTGTTGTCCGATGAAACTAACGAGGCTGTAATCATTGACCCGGGATGCTTCTATCCCGAAGAATGCGTACAGCTGAAAAACTATATAACAGCCAATAACTTGGTCCCCAAGCATCTGCTGAATACCCACCTGCACTTAGACCACATCTTCGGCAATCCGTTTGTATCACGCGAGTTCAACCTGCAGCCCGAAGGTGGCCAGCAGGATGAATTTTGGATTGAGCAGGCCCCCATGCAGGCCCGCATGTTCGGCTTTACCATCAATGAGCAGCCCATCTCGCTGGGGAAATACATTATGGATGGTGACATTATCCGTTTCGGAAATACTGAACTGGAAGCCATCCATGTTCCGGGACACTCTCCGGGTAGCATGGTGTATTACTGCAAACAGGAAAAATGCATGTTCAGCGGTGATGTACTGTTTCAGGGAAGCATCGGCCGTGCCGACCTGGCTGGAGGCAACTTCGAAGAGTTGCGTGAGGGTATTTGCAGCCGCCTATTCTGCCTGCCTAACGATACAACCGTATATCCGGGACATGGCGGTATGACTACCATCGGAGCCGAAAAGCTGGAGAACCCGTTTTTCAGATAAAAAAAGACAAACCCATTATAACCTTGAATAATCATGAAAACAGATGTTTTTGCCAACCGGCATATAGGTATCCATGAAACCGATTTGCCGGAAATGTTAGAGAAGATAGGAGTCAAAAGTCTGGATGAACTCATCAACAAGACTATTCCTTCGAAAATTCGCCTGAAAGCGCCCCTGGCACTGAATCCGCCAATGACCGAACGCGCTTTCATGGAACACATGGCAGTGCTGGCCGCCAAGAACAAGATGTATACATCGTACATTGGCTGTGGATGGTACGATACCATCACTCCGGCTGTCATTCAACGAAACATCTTCGAAAATCCGGTATGGTATACCTCGTATACTCCTTATCAGACCGAAATCTCTCAGGGACGACTGGAGGCTTTGATGAATTTCCAGACCGTAATTTCGGACCTTACTGCCATGCCGTTGGCCAACTGCTCCCTGCTGGATGAGGCTACTGCAGCTGCCGAAGCGGCTGCCATGATGCATGCCTTACGCAGCCGTCAGCAGCAGAAAGAGGGTGCCAATACATTATTTGTCGACGAAGAAATCTTCCCACAGACACTGGCTGTTATCCAAACCAGAGCCATTCCGCAGGGAATGAACATAAAGGTGGGAAGTTTTAAGGAACTGGAATTTACGCCCGACATCTTTGCCTGCATCATTCAGTATCCCAACAACAGCGGAAACGTAGAAGACTACCGTGCTTTCACCGAAAAGGCGCATGCAGCCAATTGTAAAGTAGCCGTGGCTGCCGACATCATGAGCCTTGTACTGCTGCTGCCTCCCGGCGAATGGGGTGCCGATATTGTATTCGGTTCCAGCCAACGTCTGGGTACACCCCTATTCTACGGCGGACCGTCGGCCGGCTATTTTGCAACCCGCGACGAATTCAAGCGTAACATGCCGGGACGTATCATCGGCCTCTCAAAAGACAAATACGGCAAGATTTGCTACCGCATGGCACTGCAGACACGCGAACAGCACATCAAACGCGAAAAAGCCACATCCAATATCTGTACAGCTCAGGCACTGCTGGCTACCATGGCCGGTATGTATGCGGTCTATCACGGACCGGAAGGCCTGAAGGATATTGCAAAACGTATCCATAGCATTGCTACCTATCTGAACAAGGTACTTACCCGACTGGGATACCGTCAGAAAAATGAGCTTTTCTTCGATACCCTGCGACTGGAACTCCCCGACCAGGTTACTCCTCAGAAAATACGTACCATCGCCTTGAGCAAGGAAATCAATCTGCGCTATTTCGAAAATGGCGATGTTGGTGTCAGCGTGGATGAAACGACGGATATCAAGGACATCAACCTGCTGGTATCCGTGTTTGCCATTGCAGCCGAACAGGCACTTCAGGAAGTAGAAGATATTCCTGAAGCCTCATCCATCACCCGCGAGCTACGTAGACGGACAGGTTTCCTCAGCCATGAAGTATTCAACAAGTACCACACGGAAACAGAAATGATGCGCTACATCAAGCGGCTGGACCGTCAGGATATTTCACTCACCCACTCTATGATTTCACTGGGTTCGTGCACCATGAAGCTGAATGCTGCAGCCGAACTGATTCCGCTTAGCAACGGTGCCTTGATGAACTTGCATCCGCTGGTTCCCGAAGACCAGGCACAAGGCTATCTGGAAATGATTCATAATCTGGGCGAGCAGTTGAAAGTCATCACCGGCTTCGAAGGAGTTTCTCTGCAACCCAATTCAGGAGCAGCCGGCGAGTATACCGGTCTGCGCGTCATCCGGAGTTATCTGGAAAGCATCGGACAAGGCGAACGCGACCTCATTCTGATTCCGGCATCGGCTCACGGCACCAATCCGGCATCGGCTATTCAGGCGGGTTACCGCACACTGACCTGTGCTTGTGATGAGAAAGGAAATGTCGATGTAAACGACCTGAAGCAGAAAGCAGAAGAGAATAAAGACAAGCTGGCTGCCCTTATGATTACTTATCCGTCTACACACGGCATCTTCGAAACCGAAATCATGGAAATCTGCAAGATTATCCATAAGTGCGGCGGACAGGTGTACATGGATGGTGCCAACATGAACGGACAGGTAGGACTGACAAACCCCGGAACCATCGGAGCCGACGTATGTCACCTCAATCTGCACAAAACCTTTGCCAGCCCGCACGGTGGCGGCGGTCCGGGTGTAGGCCCTATCTGCGTAGCGGCTCACCTTATTCCGTTCCTGCCGGGACACCCGTCTTTGGAGCACAAGCAAAACACTGTTTCAGCCGCACCATACGGCAGTGCCGGCATCATGCCTATTACCTACGGATACATCTGCATGATGGGTGAAGCCGGACTGACCCGCACTACCCAGACTGCCATTCTGAATGCCAACTATCTGGCTGCCTGCCTCAAGGACAGCTATGGTGTGGTATATAGAGGTGCCAACGGTTTTGTAGGACACGAAATGATTCTGGAGTGCAGAAAGGTACACGAAGAAACAGGTATCAGTGAAAACGATATAGCCAAACGTCTGATGGACTACGGTTATCATGCGCCTACTCTGTCGTTCCCCGTACACGGTACGCTGATGATTGAACCTACCGAAAGCGAAAGTCTGGCCGAATTGAAGAATTTCGTCGCCACCATGGAAGAGATTTATCACGAAATAGAAGAAGTGAAAAACGGCGATGCCGACAAGACCGACAATGTACTGATAAATGCTCCCCATCCGGAATACGAAGTCGTAGGCAATGAATGGCGGCATGGCTATAGCCGTGAAAAGGCTGCATATCCGATTGCGTCAGTCCGCGAGAATAAGTTCTGGATTAACGTAGCCAGAGTAGACAATACGCTGGGCGACCGCAAGCTCCTGCCTACCCGTTACGGCAAGTTCGACTGACCGCATACAAGCGTAGATGTTAATACATAAAGAAAGCTCCTTGCAAAATCTTCATCCCGAAGTTTGCAAGGAGCTTTTATTTTACCAGTGAAAGAACGATTCTTTAAGACAATCCTTCAATTTCACCGTTTACAATATCAATGTGCAATGCCTGCGGAACCTTTGGCAGACCCGGCATACGCATGATTTCGCCTGCTACAATAACCAGCATTTCAGCTCCGGCATTGATTACGATATCGCGCACCGCAAAGTTGAAGCCGCTTGCCACACCATACTGTGTAGCATCTGTAGAGAACGAATACTGTGTCTTCGCAATACAGATCGGGAAGTTGGTATATCCCAGTTCCTCAATCATCTTCAGTTTCTTACGGGCAGCCGGACCGAAGATAACCTGCTTAGCACCATACATGCCACAAGCAATCTTGGTAACCTTTTCTTCTACGCTGTCTGCTTCTTCGTAAGCGAAAGTAAGCGGCTGCGAAGGCTGCTTCTCGATGGTATCCACCACCAGATTAGCCAGTTCGATAGCACCGTTACCACCTTCAGCAAAGGCATTGTTGACAGCAAAGCCTACGCCCATCTCTGCACAGTGCTGACGTACGAATTCAATTTCTTCCTCAGAATCGTTGGCATAACGGTTGAAAGCCACTGCAACAGTCTGTCCAAACTTGCGGAGATTTTCGATGTGCTTGTCAAGGTTCTTCACACCCTCAACCAGTCCTTCCATATTCGGCTCCTTAATCAAATCCAGACTTACGCCACCGTGCATCTTCAAGCCCTGAGCTGTAGCAACAATCAGTGTCAGTTTAGGCTGCAAGCCAGCTTTTCGGCATTTGATGTCGTAGAATTTTTCAGCACCCAGATCAGCACCGAAACCAGCTTCAGTGATTACATAGTCAGAGAAAGTCATTGCCAGCTTGGTAGCCAATACAGAGTTACATCCGTGAGCAATGTTGGCAAACGGACCACCGTGAACAAATGCAGCTGTATGTTCGGTAGTCTGTACCAAGTTCGGCGACAGCGCATCTTTCAGCAATACGGTGATAGCACCTGCCACACCCAGGTCTTTCACAGTAAACGGTTTGTTGTCGATTGTGAAGCCTAAAAGAATATTCTCGATACGGCGACGCAAATCGTCTTCATCCTTAGCCAGACAGAGAATAGCCATAATTTCGGATGCCGGAGTAATATCAAAGCCAGACTCACGTGTGATACCATTGGTCTTGCCACCCAGACCGGTAACGATGTAACGCAGTGTACGGTCGTTCACGTCGAGCACACGGTTCCACAGCACTTCCTTCATTGCAAAACCATTGTCGCGGTTCTGATACATATAGTTGTCGAGCAAAGCAGCAATCATGTTGTGAGCCGAAGTAATGGCATGGAAGTCACCCGTAAAGTGCAGGTTGATTTTCTCCATCGGCAACACCTGTGCATATCCACCACCGGCTGCACCACCCTTCATACCAAAACAAGGACCCAGAGACGGCTCACGAAGCGCACAAATGGCCTTCTTGCCAATCTTGTTCAATCCCAGCGCCAGACCGATAGAAACGGTAGTCTTACCGATACCGGCTTTGGTTGGTGTGATGGCTGTAACCAGAATCAGGTTACTCTTTTTTACTTTTTCTTCATCAATCAGTGTTTCGGGGACTTTAGCTATATAACGGCCGTAGTTATGAATCTCTTCAACAGGAATATCATAGTCACGAGCCACTTGCTTAATCTTGGTCAGTTCAATACTGCGAGCAATTTCGATATCCGATTTCATAGTTAATTATTAATTTGAAGATTTTTGAAAGTGCAAAGTTACAATAATTTGGTATATTTGCCATGCTGTTTTTAATTATTTTAAAAAGCATTTTTTTGAATCTCAAGCTATATCATTATGAAATACAAAAACGAAACAGTCCGCAGACAAGACCGCCTGCTGGATTACGAAAAGGCATGCGAATTGCTGAAATCAGGTGAATACGGGGTACTCTCCATGCAAAGTGACAGTGGCGAAGGTGCTTACGGAATTCCGGTGAACTATGTATGGGACCGCGGCAACTCCATCTATCTGCACTGTGCTCCTGCCGGACGCAAGTTGCGGTGCATAGCGCAATGCAACAAGGTTTCTTTCTGTGTGGTAGGACGCACACAGGTGCAGCCAGCCCAGTTTACGACAGAATATGAAAGTATTGTACTGGAATGCGAAGCCCACGCCAGCCTGCACGAGGCCGAGCGTATGTCGGCTCTGTCATTACTGGTGAGCAAGTATTCGCCCGACCATAAAGTGGTGGGTATGGAATATGCCGCCAAATCTTTTCACAGGACAGAAATCATTCGTCTGGACATTCTGGAATTCAGCGGTAAATGCAAGAAAATGGGAGGAAACCATCAATGAATAAATTCTATTTTTCAAAAGTTATAAAGAGTACATGCGGATGTCTGTTGGCCGGCGGTCTGCTGGCTGCCTGCAGCGGAAAGAAAGCCGACGGCTGGTATGTACTTACTGACGGAGTGAAAGACAGTGTGGCCGACACGCCTATTGCAACGGTTGCCGATTTCAGAGGATTGCAGCTGGATTCTGTTACAGCCGATGGTATTACCACATATATAATCTCGGGAGGACTAAAGCCGGAAAAAATACAAGCCTTTGCAGATGCTACTGAAAAGTACGCCGGTCACCGTATTGGCTTTCTCTATAATGGAGAAGTCCTCATGGACCCACGTGTAAACGGACGCATAGAAAGCGGCAACTGGCAGATTACAGAACCGGAGCGCGAAAAGGCATTCACGCTGTATCTCCATCTCAAGCAGACGATGGGAGCAGAAGCTGATGCCGAGCTGCCCGATGCCGAAGAAGCTGCAATGGAAGAACCTATCCTGCTGCTGCCCAACACGACACCGATTACTTTCAAGCAGCACATTGCACTCACCAAACTGCTCACCGCACTAGGGCAGAAATATATGGACGAGAAGCAGAAAGGAATCTCACCGGACATTCGGACCTATCCGGAATTCAACGAAATCGTGGCTATCGGAAAACCGGTCATCGCTCCACTGCTATTCATTCTTATCCAGCAGGAGAACCAGTATCTGCTCCCGCTCTACAATGCCATTCAAGACCCGGAGCTATGCTCTTCCCTGCCCGACTGCCGACTGCCGGAAAAGATGGAAGAAACATTTACGCTTTTCGTGGAAAAGGTTCTGAAACAGAAGCGTCACCGTTTCGGCAGCCAACAGGAAAAGTTGAAAGCTATCAAGCAGTTGCTGAAGGATACAGGCTCTGTCCCCGACACCTTGCACTGGAGCCCGGCTCAACTTGACTCCATCTATCTACTCTACGATTACGACCTTTTTAAGGCCGCTATGGAAATGAATCAGAAGGAATAAGCCTGTCTTTGCAGTGCATCATTGCAATCACAAACACGCGTCATTGCTGTACCGTATCTTTGGCATAGCAATGACGCGTGTTTTGCATTGATGTAAGGAAGTCATTACGTAATGATTTATGAACTATGAGAAACAAAAAAAATCCGCCCCGGACATAACATCCAAGGACGGATTCATTAATACATATAATATGGAAGGGTAATAAACCTTTTTAAGCCAGAGAGCCTCCGATAATATCGAGCAACTCGTTGGTAATAGACTGCTGACGGCTCTTGTTGTAAAGCAGCGTCAGGTCCTGAAGCAACTCGTTGGCATTGTCGGTAGCCGTCTGCATGGCAACCGTACGGGCTGCATGCTCGGACGCATTCGAATCGAGCAAGACCGTATACAGCTTCAAGCGGATAACACGGGGCAGTAGCTCACGCAAAATCATGTCGGGCGACGGCTCTACGATGTAATAAGAAAGCCATTTGCCTTCCGACTTTTCCTCCGGCTGTGCTTCTCCTGCCGATGAAAGCGAAGAAAGATCAAGCGGAAGATATTGCTCGCGCGTAAGTACCTGCGACGCCGTCGACTTGAAATGATGATACAGCAGTTCTACTTTATCGATTTCACCGGCTACATACAATTCCATTAGTTGCTCGGCCAGTGCAGATGCATCCGCATAATTAGGCTTGTCGGCCATGCGCTGAAAATCGCCCCGCACGGTCCATCCGGCTTTACGAAGAGACTCGGCTACCTTCCGGCCCACGGGAAAAACTAGAATATTCTCCTTACCCAACGAAGCGTACTCTTCGAGCATGTGCTCTGCCTGCCGGATTACAGCAGTATTGAAACCGCCGCACAGACTTCCGTTTGATGAAAATACCACCAATGCCACCCGTTTTACCGGACGTACGCTTACGAAAGGAGATTCCACGCTGCATTCCGAACGCAAAAAGCGTGTCAGAATGCCGTGAAGCCGCGCTTCGTACGGAAGCATATTTTCGATAGTCTCCTGAGCCTTATGCAACTTGGAAGATGCCACCATTTTCATGGCGGAAGTTATCTTCAAAGTGCCTCGCACGGAGAATATTCTCCCTTTAATCTCTTTTAATGATGCCATAACAATTAAGCTTTAAATTGAAGAGCCGTATCTGCGGCCACCTTATCAAGCACTGAAGTCATCTCGTCGCCCACCTTACCGGCTGCCAACTGCTGCAGGATATCGGCATGCGATGCACGCATCTCGCGCAAGAAAGCCTCCTGAAATGCCTGTACGGCAGTAAGGGGTATATCGTGCATCAGACCGTGCGTACCGCAGTACAGAATGGCTATCTGCTCGCCCACCGGCATCGGTGAATACTGCGGCTGGATAAGCAACTGGTTGTTTTTACGTCCGCGGTCGATGGCCATGGCTGTTACAGGGTCCATATCACTGCTGAACTTGGAGAAGGCCTCCAGCTCGCGATACTGAGCCTGGTCTATCTTCAGTGTACCGGCTACTTTCTTCATACTCTTGACCTGTGCACTACCACCCACACGCGATACGGAAATACCTACGTTGATAGCAGGACGGAAACCTTGGTTGAAGAGGTCGGTTTCGAGGAAGATCTGTCCGTCGGTAATAGAAATTACGTTAGTAGGAATGTAAGCAGAAACGTCACCGGCCTGTGTTTCGATAATAGGAAGCGCAGTGAGCGAACCACCACATTTCACTTTACCTACCAGACTAGGCGGAAGGTCATTCATCTGTTCGGCTACTTCCTGCTGATTGATGATTTTGGCTGCACGTTCGAGCAGACGTGAATGCAGGTAGAAAATATCACCCGGATAAGCTTCACGACCCGAAGGACGACGCAAAATCAGAGATACCTCACGATAGGCAACGGCCTGCTTTGACAAGTCATCGTATACTACAAGGGCATGACGGCCGGTATCGCGGAAATACTCGCCGATAGCCGCACCGGCAAACGGAGCAAAATATTGCAATGCAGCCGGATCGGACGCCGTAGCAGCAACCACTACTGTATAATCCATGGCACCACGTTCGCGCAAAGCACTTACGATGCTGGCAATAGTAGAACCTTTCTGTCCTACTGCCACATAAATACAGTATACCGGATTACCGGCTTCGTAGTTGGCACGCTGATTGATAATGGTATCAATGGCAATGGCAGTCTTTCCGGTCTGACGGTCACCGATAATCAGCTCACGCTGTCCGCGACCGATAGGAATCATGGCATCGATAGCCTTCAATCCTGTCTGCAGCGGTTCTGTAACCGGCTGACGGAAAATTACTCCCGGAGCCTTACGCTCCAACGGCATTTCGCAAGTTTCACCTTTAATTTCGCCATGTCCGTCCAAAGGATTGCCCAGCGGGTCGATGACACGGCCCAGCATTCCTTCGCCGACATTGATGGAAGCAATACGGCCGGTACGCTTAACGACCATGCCCTCCTTGATTTGGTCGGTCGGACCGAGCAATACGGCACCCACGTTGTCCTCTTCAAGGTTCATCACTACTCCCATAATTCCGTTATCGAATTCCAGCAATTCGTTGGCTTCGGCATTGAGCAGCCCGTAAATACGTGCCACACCATCGCTCACCTGCAGGACGGTACCTACCTCCTCCAATTGCAGCGAGACGTCAATGCCACGCAACTGTTGCAGCAGGACATCCGATACTTCACTAGGTTTTATTGTTACTGACATAGAAAATCTTTTTAATTAAACAATTCTGCGGTTTTTGGATACGAACTGGTTTTTGACACGCTTCAGCTGACTGCTTATGCTTGCATCGATACGGTAACCAGCCATCTCCAGTACATAACCGCCGATAATATTCGGATCCACGGAAGTATGGAATTCTACCTCCTTGCTGGTTTTTTTTTCAATGATAGTAGTCATACGCTTTTCCAGCAAAGGCGAAGGAACAGCCGTTGTGAGATGCCCCATCAGAATATTGTTTTCCCTGCGATACAGTCCAATGTAAGACCATACCATAAATTGCAGGAACTTCTCACGCTTCTGAGCCAGTACCAGTCTGAAAAATTGTTCAAGCACTTTTTCAGAGCCATCGTTGCACTGCGCAGCTGTTTTCAGCAGTTCCACCTTTTTCTCCACATCCAGAACCGGGTTTTCTATTGCCTTACGCAATTCGGGAAGGCGATAAAAGTTTTTACCCAGCCGTTTCATGTGCTTATAAACGGTTTTGCCCTGCTGCTGCTCATTGGCAAATGTACACAGCGCCTGTGCGTAACGCCTTGATATAACTCCTATGTTCATGCACTCAATCTTTAAAATTTTGAACCATTTCGTCCACCATGCGGTCTACCATCTGCATCTGAGTATCCTCCTGACTTAATTTTTCCCGGAGAATCTTCTCTGCTACTCCGACAGACAGCAAGGCTATCTGACGCCGTATATCGCGTACCGCACGTTCTTTTTCTACCTCAATCTGCTGTTTTACATCATCAAGCATCCGTTGTCCTTCGGCAGCAGCACGTTCTTTGGCTTCCTGCACCATAGCATCGCTTCGTTCGGCGGCCGCCTTCAAAATGCGTGCCTGTTCCTCATGCGCCTGAGCAATAATGCGTTCACCTTGTTCTTTAATCTGAACCAGCTGCTCGTTTGCCTGACGGGCATTGAGCAGAGACTGGTCGATAAAGCTTTTGCGTTCTTCCACCATTTTCAGGATGACGGGAAAGCCATATTTTGCCAATACGAAAAAGACAATCCCGAATACGATGAGCATCCAGAACAGCAGACCGGGATCTGGTGTTAAGAGTTCCATCTTTTAAATACGCTTTTTTACAGGAACAATGTCAGCAAACAAACAATAATGGCAATTAGTGCCACACCTTCTACCAGAGCAGCAATAATAATCATACTGGCACGGATATTTCCGGCAGCTTCCGGCTGGCGGGCAATGGCTTCCATAGCCGATCCACCAATTTTACCGATACCGAATCCGGCACCCAACACTGCAATACCTGCACCAATAGCGGCGCCCAACTTACTGATTCCTGCACCTGCAACTGCTTGCAATAAAACTGATAATAACATAATCTTGTAAAAATTTAAATTGAATTATACGTTTCTTTTTTTATTTCTCACTTTGTGTGTTTTACGCGTGCCAGTCCGATAAATACGGCCGAAAGCATGGTAAACACGTATGCTTGGATAAATGCCACCAGAATTTCCAGAAAAGTCATGAAAATACTGAAGATTACAGCCATGAATGTCATGGTGCCATTGATGAAAGCGCCTACCTTAACGGTAATGAAAATAATGGCAATCAGACTGAGGATTGCGGCATGGCCTGCCATGATATTGGCAAAAAGACGAATCATCAATGCAAAGGGTTTGGTAAAGATTCCGAAGAATTCGATAACCGGCATCAACGGAACAGGTACCTTCATCCACCAAGGCACATCGGGCCAGAAAATTTCTTTCCAATATTCCTTGGTTCCGAACAAGTTGGTAAGCAGAAAAGTACATAGTGCCAGCACCAGCGTGATGGCAATGTTACCCGTTATGTTCGCACCGCCGGGAAATATCGGAAGAAGTCCCATCAGGTTGTTGATCAGGATGAAAAAGAAGGCTGTCAGCAAATAGGGTGTAAAGCGTTTATAGTCCTCGCCAATGCCCTCCTTGATTACATCTTCGTAAATCATCAGGACCAGTGCTTCCATCATTCCTACCAGGCCTTTGGGCGCTCCCTTTTCCACTGTGTTGCGGCGATACCATCTGCTGCAATAAAGGATAAGAGCTACCAGAACGGCACTGTTTATCATTAATCCCAGTACATCTTTCGTAATGGACAAGTCAATCGGCCGGACTTCAGCGTCATCAGCCGAACGCATTACAATCTTACCTTTCAAATCCCCTTCTTTTGCCAGATAGAATCCTTCGTAAGACTGTCCCTCACTCAGACGGGAAGACATGAAAACATGCCATCCGTCATCGCCTTTCACCATACAGGGTAATGGTATCTGTATGGATTCGGTAATGGGCCAACTGTATGCATCGCCAATATGACCAAACACCAGCTCGTTTACATCAATATCTGCCTCGCTACTTACCTGCACGGAGTCGGTTGCTGCCGGTGCCTGTCTGAACTCCTGGGCACTTGCAGAAAAAGGCAGCCACAAGCAACATAGCAAAGCCCATAACAGAAACTGTCTATTTCTCATTTTGTAATGCTTCTTTTCTCTTTTTTTGTAACTTCTCTTCCAAGTGGAAGAAAAAATGTGTCTCGAAAATCAAGTAAATAATGTAGTAGCCTATAAATACTGAAACACATGGAACAATAGTTCCTGTTGAAAACAATCCGTAGACAAGAAGAAACAGAATACTCAGCATCATTTTCAAGAATTTTGCTATGAGGTATACGATTATCATCTTGTCGGGCATCCGCCTGTAGACAAACTCAAACATAAAGATGTAAAAGCAGCCAAACAGGTAGAAGAAGACCGGAATCAGCGGATAGGCGCTGAAATACCACTGCGGGAAAAAAGCATGAAACAATGCAGCTCCACCTACTCCCACCATCAAACTAAAAAAAGTGTGCGCCAGCAAAAAACGTTTCCGCACTTTCAACAGGTACATATCGCGACGTGTTTAATATTTGTCAGACTTCTACGCAAACAGACATTTCGTCGTTATTGACCTCAACAAATCCACCCTTAACGGTAATCTCTTCTTCCTGATTTTTCAGACGGTAGCGGACAACACCCTCGCCCAATGTGGAAACGACAGGCGCATGCCCTGGCAGAACCATGAAAGCTCCACGACTTCCGGGAAGCGTAACCGCCTCTACCTTACCATCGAAAAGGATATGCTCCGGTGAAACAATCATTAAATGTAGTTCCTTGATTTCATCCATAATGCGTTATACATTTACTGGTTTGACTGCTCTGCAACTTCGAGCAACTTCTTGCCTTTGGCTATGGCATCTTCGATGGTACCTACGTTGAGGAATGCCTGCTCGGGCAGGTAGTCTACTTCACCGTCAAGAATCATCTTGAAGCCTTTGATGGTATCTTCGATAGAAACCATCACTCCGGGAACTCCGGTGAACTGCTCGGCTACGGCAAACGGCTGCGAAAGGAAACGCTGCACCTTACGCGCACGGTTTACGGTAAGTCTGTCTTCGTCCGAGAGCTCGTCCATACCCAAAATGGAGATAATGTCCTGAAGCTCTTTATTACGCTGCAAAATCTGTTTTACTCGCTGCGCCGTATCGTAGTGTTCCTGACCTACAATCAGCGGGTCGAGAATACGCGATGTAGATTCCAGCGGGTCGACAGCCGGATAGATACCCAGCTCGGTGATTTTACGGCTCAACACGGTTGTAGCATCCAAGTGGGTAAATGTAGTAGCCGGTGCAGGGTCGGTCAAGTCGTCGGCAGGTACATACACAGCCTGTACGGAAGTGATAGAACCGTACTTGGTAGAAGTGATACGTTCCTGCATCTGACCCATTTCGGTAGCCAGTGTAGGCTGGTATCCTACGGCAGAAGGCATACGTCCCAGCAAGGCTGAAACTTCAGAACCGGCCTGTGTGAAACGGAAGATATTGTCGATAAAGAAAAGGATATCTCTCGAACCGCCGTTCTTGGCTCCGCCGTCGCGGAACGACTCTGCTAAAGTCAGACCTGAAAGTGCTACAGAAGAACGTGCACCAGGAGGTTCATTCATCTGACCGAAGACCATCGCTACCTGCGATTTTTCGACTTCATTATAATCTACTTTGGAGAGGTCCCAGTGACCTTCTTCCATACTCTTCAAAAACTCATCACCATACTTGATAACGCCAGATTCAATCATTTCACGCAAAAGGTCGTTACCCTCACGCGTACGTTCGCCCACGCCGGCAAACACAGAGAAACCATTGTGTTTCTTGGCAATGTTGTTGATCAACTCTTTGATAAGCACGGTTTTGCCTACTCCGGCTCCACCAAACAGACCAATTTTACCGCCTTTCAAATAAGGCTCAAGCAGGTCGATAACCTTAATACCTGTAAAAAGAACTTCCTGAGTTGTGGACAAGTCTTCAAATTTAGGAGCATCCCGATGAATAGGGAAAGCGCCCTCACGATCCAGTTCGCGCATGCCGTCGATGGTCTCTCCCACCACATTCATTACACGTCCTTTAATCTGATTTCCTACCGGCATTGTGATAGGCTTTCCGGTAGGTACAACTTCCATGCCTCGCTGCAATCCGTCGGTACTGTCCATTGCTACCGTGCGGACTGTATCTTCGCCAATGTGCTGTTGTACTTCAACGATAAGCTGGCGTCCGTCTTTACGCATAATCACCAGGGCATCGTGGATACTTGGCAACAGATGTTCGGCATCTCGGTTCTCCAATTTGAAATGAACATCCACCACAGGACCAATTACCTGTGAAATATGTCCTACAATCTGTGACATAAGCTTGAATTATTATGATTTAAACTTGTCACAAAAGTAAAAATAAGTTGGTACCGATGTTCCGACCATAACATTTTTTATCCCAAAGAAGATAAATTGACACGAAAAGATGAGAAATAGAACAATTATAAATTACAAGAATGCAAATTATATTTAGAGTACTTCCGTAAAGGAATAATTCTATACATAAAAAAACGTATCCAGGTGAAATAAAACACCTGGGTACGTTCATCTTCTGGAGATACGGAACTCATGTACTCCTGTATGATAGATGTATTCTAATGCTAGCGCCGAATGCTTACATACAGCATCTGCAATGGCTAATCCCAAGCCTGTATTGCCTTCATTTTTTTGCTGCTGATAGAATCTTTGAAAAATTTTGACACTGTCAAGAGGCGTAGAAACACCGGAATTCTGAATGGAAAAATATTCTTTCTGAATTTCAATACGAAGCATTCCTGATTCTACATTATGTACAAATGCATTCTTTAATAAATTTGTAATCAGCATATTAGCAAGCATATCATTCATTTGTACCGTAAAATCGGACACCACCTGACAGGTAACCTGAATATGCTTATGCGCATAAACTTCTTTGTAATCGTCCAAATATTTTTCGACCAGCTGACGGAAGCTCACGGTGGTTTCCTCTATAAACTGATTATTATCTATCTTGAAAAGCAACAGCAACGACTTATTAAGTCTGGTCAGGTGAGTCAGCGTCTGATGGGTTTTAATCAACTCTGCCAACTGGCGTTCTGTAAGCGCATCATCGTCCATCAGCATTTCCAGACGATTCAGACTAATCGCCAGCGGGGTCTGCATTTCGTGAGAGACATTGCCGATAAAAACCTTTTGCTGCTCAAATACCACCTCACTTCGCTGCACAAAAGCCTGAGCTGTTTCGTTTAGCTGTATAAACTCTTCTACCTTGGTTGGATTATCCAACGGGGGATTTTTGCGGCCAACCTGATAAGCCTCCAGCCAATGCAAGACTTTATACAGAGGACGCATGTGCTTATTATATTTCCAGATAATAATCGATACCAGGACAATCATCATCAATATGTACAAGCAGAGCATCCAATTGACAATGGCCTGACGGAAATCTTCTTTTTCAAAAGTCGGAATAATGACCTTCAGCTGCCAGTATTTCCCGTCAGCTGTCTGAAAAATGGAGGTAAGCGAGCGTGCCGGCTCACTTTCTACCCTTTCGGCCATGAAAAGCTCCTCATCCCGAAAAATCATTGCCGGAACCTGCTGAGCATAATCAGCCGGTACTTCACGCAAATAATAATGATTTACCGACTCATTGCTCTGCAAAGGCATTTCTTTACCCGAAAGCCATTTCAGCATAATGACTTCCGAGCAACTTTGCAGGGTGTCATCGACTTCATCGTTGGCCTCTTCCATCAGTGCCATATAAAAAAGCACTGCCCACAATGACATCACAAACACCATGACCAGCGAAACGCGGCCTACAACAACGTGCTTCAGCTTCATAACTCACTAAGTTTATAACCAAAACCATAAACAGCCTTCAGTTCCACACTGGCACCATACTGTTTGAGATGCCGGCGAAGATTTTTCACCTGGGCATACATGAAATCAAAATTATCGACTTGGTCAATATGGTCGCCCCAAACGGCTTCTGCCAGTGTTTCTTTATTAACCAACCGGTTGGGACGTGTCAGGAAATAATAAAGTATATCGTATTCTTTCCGGTTTAAAGAGACCGGCGAACCGGCAATCTGTACCTCAAAACGGTCCGGATTGATTTCTACATTGCCATAACTGACTGTCTGAATACTGTTGCGCTGGTGTCTTCTGACAACACTCTTGATACGCGCATGCAATTCGGCCAGATGGTAAGGTTTAGGCAAATAGTCATCAGCTCCCAAATCCAGACCGGCAATCTTATCTTCCAACGAGTCCTTGGCCGAAAGAATGATTACAGCTGTATCCTTCTTTAATTCTCGCAGATACTTCAGCAAATCCAATCCGTTTCCACCAGGTAACATAATGTCCAGCAATATACAATCGTATTCGTAATCCTCCAGCTTCTGCATGGCTTCATAATAATCGGAAGCCCATGCCACTACGTAGCGTTCCTTTTCCAAGGAGCGGACAGCTATCTCACAAAGATCCCTATCGTCTTCTATAACTAGTACTTTCATTTCTGATACTTTTAAAATGATGGTCTAAATATAGCAAAAAAAACACAGCACTCTCCTGCTCTCAGGAGAAATGCTGTGAAAAGATTACGCATTTATAAACTTGATGTTTTTATTTAATTACACACCGTGTAAAATCCTTTTCTTCCATACCTGCCGGGAAGGTTTCCTGCTCCTCTACATCAAAAGTAATAGTCCTAGACCCTTTTACTGCATCGTTTACCTCTAACCTGATTCCTTTTGATACTGAATCTACATTTAAGGTTGAGAGATTGTAGCAAACCACACCCGGAACCACAACATTGCTTAAGGTATCTCCGTATGTATTATATCTGTATTCCAAATGAATATAGCCATCGTCCGGATTTTCGGCAAGTTCATTTTTCACCAGACTCACGCGATGCTTATTGCCATCTACAGGAAGTTTTTGATTAAAAAGGACATTCAAATGTCCTCCCGATATCCACAAACCTTCCAGATATACCGGATCATCACCATATTCTTTGTCATCTTCCACTGATGTAATTTCCTCTACACCCTTTGTCAGAAAATAACGAATAGCCTCGGGCTTAATGGCATGATCGTATCCACCATAATTATCTCCAATCGGGCTAAACCACAAAAAAGCACGCTGACCATCTACTGGCTCTACCCACAAGCCGCCTGCTGCCGGATAAAGTGTACCCCACTCATCTCCAGTAAAGCTATAAGTATGATTCGAAACATTTACAGTTACCCAATCGTATGCCAAAGCTCCCATTGGATACCCTTCATCATCATTGCAGGAATGCAAAAGGAAAGATGAAAGCAATACAGCTGATCCTATCACGCAGCCAGACAGTTTGTCTAGCATTTTCTTTAATATATTCTTACCTGTTTTCATATTATTAAAAATGTGTTTTCATTTATAAAAGGTAAAAAAAGCAGGAATACTGCATGGCTTACTTGATTTTTTTTACAAAAAAAGGTGATATACCTCCCTTTTACAGAAGCTATATCACCTTTAAAATATTTTACTCCGGATAATCCGGACAGTATACTAATTAGTTGAACCAACGAACGTAGCAGAAGTCCTGACGGTGAGCCAAGTCAGCACGTTTAGGATACATACGGTATGCAAATTTGAAGCTACCTGCATTAGAAATACTGTGAGTAAGACGGAATGTAAACAAATCACCTTCGCGTTTGATTACATCCATAGGAACTACAGAGTAAATGTATTCTTTACCTTCAGCATTCTTATAGGTAGTTACCATTTCAATACCTACAGCATCGTTCAAGCCTTTTTCATCTACTACGATAGTGACAGTGTAGTCTTTACCGCTTTTCAGATTACCCTGGTTTACAGCATCACACTTATCAACTGAAACGACTTCAATCTGATCCCATTTTTCAGCTACTTCTTCTTTCCAGTGTGCGATTTCTTTTGCTTTAGCATAGTTATCTGCACAAAGGATATTAGAGCGGTTAGCTTCTTTAGTATAGAACTTAGAATAGTAATCGTCAAGCTGACGTTTCATTGTATAATGAGGAGCTACCTGAGCGATAGAGTTCTTAATAGTCTTAACCCATCCTTCCGAGTAACCTTTCTTGTTGCGTGCGTAGTACAACGGCAAGATTTCAGTTTCAAGGATACTGTAAATAGTAGCAGCATCCAGCTGATCCTGATGTTCCTGATTCTGGTAAGTACGTTTTTCAGTCAACGCCCAACCTGCACCTTCACGGTAACCTTCCAGCCACCATCCGTCAAGTACAGAGAAGTTTACTACACCATTCATCAAAGCTTTTTCACCAGATGTACCTGAAGCTTCCAATGGACGAGTCGGAGTGTTCATCCAGATATCAACTCCAGAAACCAGACGACGTGCAAGTTTCATATCGTAGTTTTCGAGGAAGATAATCTTACCCAAAAATTCAGGACGCTTAGAGATTTCTACAATCTTCTTGATCAATCCCTGACCAGCACCATCGTGTGGGTGAGCCTTACCTGCAAACAAGAACTGTACCGGATAGTTAGGGTTGTTAACGATCTTAGCCAAACGGTCAAGGTCAGTAAACAACAAGTGAGCACGTTTGTAAGTAGCGAAACGACGAGCGAAACCAATCAACAGTGCGTTAGGATTGATCTTATCCATCAATGAAACTACACGTGAAGGATCACCCTGGTTCTTCAACCAAGTTTCACGGAACTGATTACGTATATAGTCAGTAAGTTTGTTCTTCAATGCTACACGAGTATTCCAGACTTCTTCATCGGGTACATCGTAGATTGCTTCCCAAATCTTAGCATTAGACTGATCTTTCAGGAAGTTCTTATCGAAATATTTAGCATAAAGCTGTTTCCATTCAGTAGCACACCATGTCGGGAAGTGAACACCGTTAGTTACATAACCTACGTGGTTTTCTTCTGGGAAATAACCTTTCCAGATTCCAGAGAACATTTCCTGAGAAACTTTTCCGTGCAACCAGCTTACACCGTTTACTT
>CAJKDC010000013.1 GCA_905198575.1 uncultured Bacteroides sp.
GTAGTCGCCGTTTTAGTCAGGGACCTCAGTATCGATAGATGCTGGGGTCTTTTTTGTGTATTATAAATTTCGTACAGAGTTTTAAAATGCAGCAGATATTTTGTTCCTTCTATGTGGGTTCAAAATATTTGCTGCATTTTATTTTGGGGGAATTTTGAAATTACGTATAGCGTTTTGAGGGATAAACAATATAATCTATATACTTTAAAAAGTAATATTTTGCTTATCAATCAGTCAGTTACTACTATATACTTGAAATGATATGACAAGTTTCAATGATAAATTATAAGAAATTCATTGAAAAAAATTACAGTTTTATTTTGATTTATGGAAATTATCTATACCTTTGCATCAAACAAATAAAAAACAAGCTCAATGATTAAAATTTTCGTACATATTTTGCTATGCGGTTTGATTAACCTACTGGAATACCAGAAGGGAAGTGAGTCGTGTGCATAAATCTGTATGGATAGAAATATAAAGCCTTTCTCACTTCCTGGTGCGAAGGGCTTTTTTTATGCAAATAACTAAAAAACATAGACTATGAGTGACAGATTATTTATTTTTGATACAACGCTTCGTGATGGTGAGCAGGTGCCCGGTTGCCAGTTAAATACGGTGGAGAAGATTCAGGTTGCAAAGCAGCTTGAAGCTTTGGGTGTCGATGTAATCGAAGCAGGATTCCCTATTTCAAGCCCAGGAGATTTTAATTCGGTTATTGAAATCTCTAAAGCAGTAACTTGGCCTACAATTTGTGCGCTTACCAGAGCGGTTCAAAAAGATATTGATGTTGCAGCAGAGGCATTGAAATTTGCTAAGCATAAACGTATTCATACAGGTATCGGTACATCTGATTCTCATATTAAGTATAAATTTAATTCTACTCGTGAAGAGATTATTGAACGAGCTGTAGCTGCTGTAAAATATGCAAAACGTTACGTAGAAGATGTAGAGTTTTATGCAGAAGATGCAGGTCGTACAGATAATGAATATTTGGCTCGTGTAGTGGAAGCGGTAATCAAAGCTGGAGCTACTGTAGTAAATATTCCTGATACAACAGGTTATTGCCTTCCCGAAGAATATGGAGCAAAAATTAAATATCTGGTAGATCATGTTGATGGTATTGACAAAGCGATCATATCTACACACTGTCATAACGACCTTGGTATGGCTACTGCAAATACGATTAGCGGTGTGTTGAATGGAGCTCGTCAGGTGGAAGTCACAATCAATGGTATCGGTGAGCGTGCCGGTAATACTTCACTGGAAGAGGTAGCCATGATTTTGAGATGCCATCATGATATACATATTGATACCAATATCAATACGCAGAAAATCTATCCGACCAGCCGAATGGTTTCTAGTTTAATGAATATGCCGGTTCAGTCTAATAAAGCAATTGTAGGCCGTAATGCTTTTGCACATTCGTCAGGAATTCATCAGGATGGTGTTTTAAAGAATGTGCAGACATACGAAATTATTGATCCGAAAGATGTGGGTATTGATGATAACGCTATCGTACTTACAGCACGTAGTGGTCGTGCTGCTTTGAAGCACAGACTTCATATCTTGGGCCTGGACATGACTCAGGAAAATCTGGATAAGGTTTATGAAGACTTTTTGAAACTGGCAGATAAGAAAAAAGATATATCGGATGACGATATTATGGTATTGGCTGGTGCAGATCGTAATGTAAACCATCATATTAAATTAGAATATTTGCAGGTGACCAGTGGGGTTGGAGTTCGTTCTGTTGCCAGTCTGGGACTGAATATAAGCGGTGAGCATTTTGAAGCAGCTGCAACAGGTAATGGTCCGGTTGATGCTGCTATTAAAGCTGTAAAACAGATTATTAAACGCCAGATGACCTTAAAAGAATTTACGATTCAAGCTATCAGTAAAGGTAGTGATGATGTGGGTAAAGTACACATGCAGGTGGAATATGATGGACAGATGTATTACGGTTTCGGTGCCAATACTGATATCATTGCAGCTTCTGTAGAAGCTTATATAGATTGTATCAACAAATTCAAAAAGTAAGTAAATCAGAAAGTTATGGCCAATACATTATTCGATAAGATATGGGATGCACACGTAGTGCAGCAGGTAGAGGACGGTCCTACCCAATTATACATCGACCGTTTATATTGTCATGAGGTAACCAGCCCACAGGCTTTTGCCGGTATGCGTGCGCGTGGGCTGAAATGTTTCCGTCCGGAAAGAATTTACTGCATGCCAGATCACAACACACCGACACATGACCAGGATAAACCAATCGAAGATCCGGTATCGAAGGCACAAGTGGATGCACTTGCTAAAAATGCCGCAGATTTCGGCCTGACACATTTTGGAATGATGGATAAGCGGAACGGTATTATCCATGTGGTTGGTCCTGAAAGAGGATTAACGCTTCCGGGAATGACTATTGTGTGTGGTGATTCGCATACTTCTACACATGGTGCTATGGGAGCAGTAGCTTTTGGTATAGGAACCAGTGAAGTGGAAATGGTAATGGCCTCACAATGTATTCTCCAAGCTCGTCCTAAAACAATGCGTATTACCATTGATGGAAAACTGGGTGTTGGAGTTACGGCAAAAGACATTGCATTATATATGATGTCGAAAATGACTACGAGTGGTGCGACTGGATATTTTGTAGAATATGCCGGTGAAGCTATTCGAAGTCTGACCATGGAAGGCCGTCTTACTTTATGTAATTTAAGTATAGAGATGGGAGCTCGAGGTGGTATGGTCGCTCCAGACGAAGTTACCTTTGAATATATAAAAGGTCGTGAATATGCTCCTAAAGGTGAAGAATGGGATAAAGCAGTAGCATATTGGAAAACACTGAAGAGTGAAGACAATGCTGTTTTTGACAAAGAAGTGCGTTTTGATGCTGCTGATATTCAGCCAATGATTACTTATGGTACTAATCCGGGTATGGGTATGGCTGTAACATCAAATATACCTACTACTGAAGGAATGAGTGATGTAGAAAAAACGTCATTCGAGAAATCGATGAATTACATGGGTTTTGCTCCAGGAGAGAACCTGTTGGGTAAAAAAGTGGATTATGTATTCTTGGGAGCTTGTACCAATGGTCGTATAGAAGATTTCCGTGCTTTTGCTTCGATTGTTAAGGGACGTAAGAAGGCTGAGCATATTACGGCATGGCTTGTTCCTGGCTCGTGGATGGTTGATGAACAAATCCGTCAGGAAGGATTGGATAAGATATTGATTGAAGCAGGTTTTGAAATTCGTCAGCCGGGATGTTCAGCTTGTCTGGCCATGAATGATGATAAGATTCCGGCAGGAAAATATTCAGTGTCTACCAGCAACCGAAATTTTGAAGGACGCCAGGGACCAGGTTCACGTACTTTGTTGGCAAGTCCATTGACAGCTGCCGCAGCAGCGGTGACCGGAGTGATAACCGACCCTAGAACGCTTATGTAATTCCTAAATTGTTTATTATTATGAAGCAGAAATTCAATATCATAACGAGTACATGTATCCCTTTGCCGTTAGAGAATGTGGATACTGATCAAATCATTCCGGCTCGCTTTTTGAAAGCAACAACCCGTGATGAAAATTTTTTTGGTGACAATTTATTTCGCGACTGGCGATATAATCCGGATGGCTCATTGAATAAAGATTTTGTTTTGAATGACCCCACTTATAGCGGACAGATTTTGGTGGTAGGAAAGAATTTTGGCAGTGGCTCGAGTCGTGAACATGCTGCTTGGGCCATAGCGGGATATGGTTTTCGGGTAGTTATCTCAAGCTTTTTTGCAGATATTCATAAAAACAATGAATTGAATAACTTTGTGTTGCCGGTAGTGGTAAGTGAGGCATTTCTGAAAGAACTTTTTGATACCATCTATGCTAATCCCAAGGCAGAAGTCGAAGTGAACTTACCGGAACAGACTGTAACCAATAAAGTTACCGGTAATTCAGAAAAATTCGAAATCAATGCTTATAAAAAACATTGTCTGATAAATGGCCTGGATGACATTGATTTCCTGGTGGAAAACCGTGGACTAATTGAAGAATACGAAAAAGCTAAAAAGTAATTTTGCAGCAATTTGCCAATTGTATTGTTGAATTACGAATAATATAAAAACCTATGGACAGACCCGTAATTGAAATAATGGATACCACCCTTCGTGACGGTGAGCAGACTAGTGGCGTTTCGTTTATACCGCACGAAAAGCTGATGATAGCACGTATGTTGCTTGAGGATTTAAAGGTGGACCGTATCGAAGTAGCTTCAGCACGTGTATCAGATGGAGAAATGAACGCTGTCCGGATGATTTGCGATTGGGCTGCACGTCATAATATGTTGCATCGGGTAGAAGTGCTGGGTTTTGTAGATGGTAAGGTATCGGTCGATTGGATTTACAATGCAGGAGGTCGTGTGATAAATCTGCTTTCCAAAGGTTCAGAAAAGCATTGCAAGTATCAGCTGAAGAAAACTTTGCAAGAGCATCTGGAGGATATACGCTATACCGTTTCGTATGCACACGAGAAAGGTATGGAAGTTAATATTTATCTGGAGGACTGGAGTAATGGTATAAAGGACTCTCCAGAATATGTTTTTGGTTTGGTTGATGGTCTGTTGAAAGCTGGAATCAAGCGATTCATGTTGCCCGATACGCTCGGTATACTCAATCCGTTGCAAGTGATAGAGTATATGCGTAAAATGAAGAAACGTTATCCATTCCAACATTTCGACTTCCATGCCCATAACGATTATGATTTGGCTGTAAGTAATGTGCTGGCAGCTGTGTTGAGTGGTGTAAAAGGACTGCATACTACCATCAATGGATTGGGTGAGCGTGCTGGAAATGCCCCGTTGGCTAGTGTACAGGCTATATTGAAAGACCATTTTCAAGCGATTACGCATATAGATGAAAGTCGCCTTAACGAAATAAGTCGTACCGTAGAATCGTATTCGGGTATCAGCATACCTGCCAATAAGCCTATCGTCGGTCAGAATGTCTTTACGCAGGTCGCGGGCGTACATGCTGATGGTGACAGTAAAAACAACCTTTATTTTAATGATTTGCAACCTGAGCGTTTTGGACGAGTGCGCGAGTATGCATTAGGTAAAAATTCTGGTAAGGCAAATATCCGGAAAAACCTGGAAAGCCTGGGTCTGGAGCTTGATGATGAGTCAATGCGTAAGGTGACGGAGCGCATTATTGAACTTGGCGACCGGAAAGAGCTTGTAACACAAGATGATTTACCTTATATCATAAGCGATGTCTTAAAGCATGATACCACCAACACCAAAGTCAAGTTGCTCAGCTACTTTGTGACATTAGCTCAAGGCTTGAAACCTATGGCAACATTAAGTATTGAGATAGACGGAAAAGTTTATCAGGAAAGCTCCAGTGGAGACGGACAATACGATGCTTTTGTCCGGGCCTTGCGTAAGATTTATAAAGGAACTCTAGGGCGGAAATTCCCGATGTTGGTAAACTATGCTGTGTCCATCCCCCCAGGAGGTAGAACGGATGCTTTTGTACAGACAGTTATAACCTGGAACTACGAAGATAAAGAATTCCGTACTCGCGGACTGGATGCCGACCAGACAGAGGCTGCTATAAAGGCAACCATTAAAATGTTGAATTTGATTAACTAATTTAATATTATCGCATAAACCGATATCCGTTTTTTATTGGTTTGTGGCGAAGAAACCTTAAAAAACAACGATTATGGATTTTAAAATAGCCGTATTGGCTGGTGACGGAATTGGACCGGAAATTTCTGTTCAAGGAGTAGATGTCATGACAGCTGTATGTGAGAAATTTGGTCATACTGTTTCATACGAATATGCTATCTGTGGTGCAGATGCTATTGATAAAGTAGGAGATCCTTTTCCTGAAGCAACTTACGAAGTATGTAAAAATGCAGATGCTGTCTTGTTCTCTGCAGTAGGTGATCCGAAATTTGACAATGATCCAACCGCCAAAGTCCGTCCCGAACAGGGATTGTTGGCTATGAGAAAGAAACTCGGACTTTTTGCCAATATCCGTCCGGTACAGACTTTTAAATGCCTTGTTCATAAATCTCCTTTGAAAGCAGAGTTGGTAGATGGTGCCGATTTCCTTTGTATTCGCGAACTGACCGGTGGTATGTATTTTGGCGAAAAATATCAGGATAACGATAAAGCATACGATACCAATATGTATACACGTATGGAAATAGAACGCATCCTTAAAGTTGCTTTTGAGTATGCTATGAAGCGCCGCAAACATCTTACAGTTGTTGACAAAGCCAACGTTCTCGCTTCTTCTCGTTTGTGGAGACAGATTGCACAAGAAATGGCTCCTCAATATCCTGAAGTAACGACAGATTATATGTTTGTAGACAATGCAGCCATGAAGATGATTCAAGAGCCCAAATTCTTTGATGTGATGGTTACAGAAAATACATTCGGAGATATTCTGACAGACGAGGGATCGGTTATCAGCGGTTCTATGGGACTTCTGCCTTCTGCATCAACAGGTGAAAGTACTCCTGTATTCGAGCCAATTCACGGTTCATGGCCTCAGGCCAAAGGCTTGAACATTGCCAATCCTTTGGCTCAGATTTTATCGGTTGCCATGCTTTTCGAGCATTTCGACTGTAAAGAAGAGGGAGCACTTATTCGTCGGGTTGTAGATGCTTCATTGGACGAAAATGTCCGTACTCCGGAAATTCAGGTTGCCGGTGGCGAAAAATACGGAACAAAAGAAGTCGGACAGTGGATTGTCGATTATATCCGTAAAGCCTGATAATAATAGCGGTGGCAATAGAAAATCCGTGACTGCCAGTTCTGAACTAGGAGTCACGGATTTTTTTAGAATTTTCTGATTCGGATGTGGCAATATGGTTCACCACCTGTTTTATCGTAATAATGTTGATGATATTCCTCTCCTGGCCAGAAAGTGGATGCAGGTGTCAGTCGTGTATTAACCTCATGACCTTTTTCACGTAAAATTTCGATTACAGCTTCGGCTTCTTGCTTCTGCGTATCATTCAGATAAAAAATCTCACTGCGATACTGCGGACCTATATCTGGGCCTTGTCCGTCGGTCTGTGCCGGGTCGTGTATTTCAAAAAAGAGCTTGCATAATTCAGTATACGATGTCTTTTCAGCATCATATTCTACCAGCACCGCTTCAGCATGTCCGGTTTTATGGGCCTTAACTTCAGGATATGTAGGATTTTGTTCTTCTCCTCCAGTGTAGCCCACTGTCGTATTGATAACCCCTGTTGCTCGTTCCATTTGGTGCTGTACCCCCCAGAAACATCCACAGGCAAAAATGGCTTTTTCTATTTTCATATCTCAGTATGTTTATAAATGAATGTACAAACATACAAAAAGATTTTAACTTCCACTTCTAGATATTAGTTTATCTGTTACCTTTGCCGTGAATTATCAGTTAAACCAACCGTGCAAGGATGAAGAAATTATTTTCATTTTTATCAGTTTGCCTGCTGGCATGTACCATGTCGGCACAAGATTATAATACCTTGATAAACGAGGCGATGGCTTGTATCCGTAAAGACAGTTTGGAACGAGCTGAGTACCTGTATAAGGAAGCCTTGAAGCTGGATCCTTCGGGAGCCCGCAATGCTTTACTGTTTTCTAATTTGGGTACAGTCCAGCAGCGGCAAGGTAAAATAGAAGAAGCAATAGAATCTTATACGATGGCTTTAAATATGATTCCATATTCTACAACAATCCTGCTCAACAGAGCTGCTCTCTATTTGGAACAAGGAGATCAGAACAAGGCGTACGTGGATTATTGTAGTGTAATTGATTTGTTGCCCGAAAATGCTGAAGCACGCCTTTATCGTGCTTTTATTTACATGCAACGCCGTCAGTATAAAGAAGCAAGGATTGATTATAATACGATTCTAACAAAGAATCCTGAACACGCTGAAGCACTTTTAGGTTTAGCATATCTCAACCAAAAGGAACGCCAATATAAAGAAGCAATGACCCTGTTGGACCGTCTGGTAAAAGCTCACCCCGAAGAACCGGCTTATCTGAAAGCACGTGTTAATCTGGCCATCGAAATGGGGAATATGGATCTGGCTCTCCTAGATGTAGAGATGTTAGAGCGTAAAGGAAAAGACGATGGTGAAAGCTGGCTTTTAAAAGGGGATATCTTGCTGCAACAAAAAAAGAAGAAAAAAGCACTCGAAGCCTACCGGAAGGCTTTGGAAAAAGGAATTTCTCCACTTGAGGTTCAAGATAAAATAAAAGCGTGCAGGTAAAACTACACGCTTTTTATTTTTTTGATTACCGCAATAAAATCCTTGCCGTATTTTTCCTTTTTATAGTCACTGATTCCTGGTATCTCGCCAAATGCATCTAGGGTTGTAGGTTTGGCTTGTACGATGTTATGCAGGACTTTATCAGACATAACGATGTAGGCAGGTATTGCCTGAGCATCAGCCAGCTGTTTCCGCAACTCCCGAAGCTCAGCCATCAGCCGCTCATCTTCATTGGCAAAAACAATTGGAGCAGGCTGGACTGCAACTCTTTTTCTACGGGTAATATTGCTTTCAAATTCTTCATGTTTGATGACTACCAGCGTGGCACTCTCTTTGCCGAATAACACTCTCTTTCCGGCTTCTGTTATTTTCAGATGATTGTTTTCATTGTAGGCTATTTCAATATAACCCAGATTCAGCATTTGCAGCAGATAGTCGTTCCAGTCTTTCCAGGGAATATCCCTTCCGGCACCAAACGTTTTCAGCAGGTTATATCCTTTGGCATTGATTTCTTGTGTAGGAGTTCCCCTTAGTAAGTCAATCAGCAGATGGGTACCTATCTGTTGATTGGTGCGGGCAATTCCGCTCAATGCTTTTTGCACAATGATGGTACCGTCAAACCGTTCTGGCGGATTTTTGCATACGTCACAGTTGCCACAGTCGTGTGCTATATTTTCGCCAAAGTAATTCAGTAGGATACGCCTGCGACAAATATCCGATTCGGCATACTGGCGCATTCTGTTCAGTTTCTCGGTATTCATTTCCTGCTGTCCGCTTTCAGCCGCAAATTTTGATAGCAAAACCAAATCCCCTACCGAGTAAAACAAAAGTGTATCGCTCGGCATACCGTCGCGTCCGGCACGTCCTATTTCCTGATAAAAACTTTCAATGCTTTTGGGCAAATTATAATGAATCACCCACCGTACATTCGATTTATCAATTCCCATACCAAATGCAATCGTGGCACAGACCACCTGTATGCGGTCGTTTATAAAATCGTCTTGAGTAGCTTCCCGGGCAGCATTGCTCATACCTGCATGATATACTCCGGTACTGATGCCATACTTCTCCAGCCATTCGGCAACACTTTCTGTTTTGTTGCGACTCATGCAGTAGATAATACCGCTTTCATCGCGATGTTTCCGGATAAAATCAAGGATTGCACGCAGCTTGTCTTTTTGCTGATAGCCTCTTTTTACCGTCAGACTAAGATTCGGGCGGTCGAAAGACGAGAGAAATACCTGCGGGTCTTTCATGGCAAGCTGCAAGATGATATCCTGTCGGGTTACCTTGTCGGCTGTGGCTGTAAGTGCTACCAGAGGAACGTCAGGAAAATTCTGGCGTAATATTTTTAGTTGCGTATATTCTGGTCGGAAATCGTGTCCCCACTGCGAGATACAATGCGCTTCATCGACTGCAAAAAGCGATATTTTAATGTCCCTCAGCAGGAAATTTATTTCACCTATCAGTCTTTCCGGAGAAATGTACAGCAATTTTACATGGCCTTGCATGCATTCATATCGTATCGTAGCATTTTCGGTTTCACTGTTACTACTGTTCAGTGCTCTGGCCGCTATACCATTGGCCTGTAATGCTTCTACCTGGTCCTTCATCAATGAAATGAGCGGAGAAACCACAATAGCCGTTCCTTCCATCATAATAGCAGGAAGTTGGTAACAAATGGATTTACCCCCTCCGGTAGGCATAAGTACCAATGTATCTTTTCGTTGGAGTATTCGGTTGATAATATCTTCTTGCAAAGGCCGGAAACCACTGTATCCAAAGTAAGTTTTGAGCGTTTGTTGTATGCTATTTTTCATATGAAAATTCTATTCGGTTACAAAGGTAGTAATATCTTGAAAGCGGAAAAGGAATTTGTTATGAATAATAGGCTGTAAAAAGAATATCGATTTGTAAAATAGTCAGCTAAATTTTGTAAATTCAAAAAAAATGTTCATATTTGTAAATATAAAAAGTAAAAAGCATACTAACCTTAAATAAAATTCTGATGAACGATCAAGCAAAAGAGAAGTTGGATGAGGATTATAAGCCGGTTAAGCGGCCTTATAACTTGACGGAGAAGAAAGAAAAGAATCCTCCTTACCGAGGATTAATCAGGGCAGAGTTGGCGGATGAATTGTATGATAAAATTTTGAAAATTATAGTCGTTCATAAGAAGTACAGAAACCCTAATTATTCAGCAAAGGATTTGGCAAAGGATTTGTCTACCAATACACGTTACCTTTCCGCTGTTATCAATTCACGGTTTGGAATGAATTTTTCGTGTCTGGTAAATGAATACAGAATAAAAGATGCCATGCATATGTTGCAGGATAAGCGTTATTCAGACCGTAATATTGAAGAAATCAGCATTTTGGCTGGTTTTGCCAATAGGCAGTCATTTTATGCTGCTTTCTATAAGATTATGGGAGAGAGTCCTAACAGCTTCAGAAAACGTAAACAGGTATTGGATACGAAATAACATCGTTCGGTCCATTTCTTTATTGAGATTTATAAGGGAAACAATATTCGAAATTGTTTTCCTTTTTTTTATTTTTGCAGACTCATAAAAGAAATGAAAAGATGAAAGACAATACATTTAATTATACAGTAGAACAGTTTGCCGATTTGCAATTGCTGCGTTATCGGGTTCCGGATTTCGAGCATTTATCTCTCCAGCAGAAGAAACTGGTTTATTATCTCACCGAAGCCGCGCTTCATGGCAGGGATATCCTGTTTGACCAAAACGGAAAATACAATTTGCAGATACGTAAGCTGTTGGAGGCAGTATACCTTCATTTTAACGGAGACCGTACCTGCGATGACTTCAAAGCTTTGGAAGTCTATTTAAAGCGGGTCTGGTTTTCCAGCGGTATACACCATCATTATGCTTGCGATAAGTTTGAGCCGGGCTTCTCACAAGAATTTCTTTGGAAGTGCATGCAGGAACTGGACGATGCCGACCTGGCATTTGCGAAAGACGAGACAAGAGAAGACTTGCGCCGAAAACTGTTCCCGGTGATATTTGATGCATCTGTAATGCCTAAGCGTGTAAATCAGGCAGACGGTGCCGACCTGGTAGTTACATCGGCAGCCAATTATTACGAGGGTGTGACGCAGGCCGAAGCAGAGGATTTTTATGCTCGTATGAAATCACCCGATACGGCTGAACCGGTGATGTATGGTCTGAATTCACGCCTGGTAAAAAAGAACGGTTGCGTGCAGGAAGAAACCTGGAAAATCGGAGGAATGTATTCACCGGCTATCGAAAAGATTGTTTATTGGCTGAAGAAAGCTGAAACAGTTGCCGAAAACAAACAGCAGCAAGAAGTTATCCGTATGCTCATCCGTTTCTATCAGGAAGGCGATTTGGCTCTTTTCGATGCTTATTCCATCTTATGGGTAGAAGATACCGCATCACAAGTTGATTTTGTAAATGGTTTCATCGAAACCTACGGCGACCCGTTAGGCATGAAAGCCAGCTGGGAGTCTATTGTCAACTTTAAAGATGTAGAGGCTACCCGCCGTACGGAAATCATCAGCTCGAATGCGCAATGGTTTGAAGACCATTCTCCGGTAGACAGCCGTTTTAAGAAAGAATGTGTAAAAGGCGTTTCGGCCAAGGTGATTACTGCGGCCATTCTGGCAGGCGACTTGTATCCGGCATCGGCTATCGGTATAAATCTTCCTAACTCCAACTGGATACGGAGTGTACACGGTTCTAAATCCGTGACAATCGGTAATCTTACCTCAGCATATAGTCAGGCAGCCAAGGGAAACGGTTTCCGTGAGGAGTTTGTTTACAGTGAGGAAGAGAAACAACTGCTGGACAAGTACGCTGAGCTGACTGGAGATTTGCATACCGACTTGCATGAATGTCTGGGACACGGTTCGGGCAAACTCTTGCCGGGTGTTGACCCCGATGGACTGAAAGCTTACGGTGCAACGATTGAGGAAGCACGGGCAGATTTGTTTGGACTGTATTACCTGCCTGACCCTAAAATGGTAGAGTTGGGACTGACTCCCGATGCTGAGGCCTATAAAGCCGAATATTACGGATTTATGATGAACGGCTTGATGACGCAGCTGGTACGCATTGAGCCCGGGGCCGAGATTGAAGAGGCACACATGCGTAACCGTCAGCTTATAGCACGCTGGGCGTTGGAAAACGGAGCGCAGGATGCTGTCGTAGAACTGGTGCGCAAGGAAGGTAAAACCTATGTGGTGATTCGTGATTATGAAAAACTACGTACACTGTTTGGCCGACTGCTTGCCGAAATCCAACGGATAAAAAGTGAAGGCGACTACGAAGCAGCCCGCAATCTGGTAGAACGTTATGCAGTTCAGATAGACCCGGTTTTGCATCGTGAAGTACTGGAGCGTTACCGCCGGTTGAACCTTGCGCCTTACAAAGGCTTTGTCAATCCCGTTTATACACCGGTGCTGAATGCGGAAGGTGAAATTACCGATGTCACCATCTCTTACGAAGAAGGCTATGCAGATCAGATGTTGAGATACAGTAAAGATTATTCTAACTTATAGACAATAAAATAATGGAAGTACACGATATAATAAAAGACATAAAAGGAAAATTCCGCTTGTTCATGAATGGAGTTATCTCTCAGAGCATGCGCGATAAAGGCATGGATTACAAGCTGATTTTTGGTATAGAGGTGCCACGTTTAAAAGAAATAGCATCCCAATACGAAAAGAACCACGATCTGGCACAGGCATTATGGAAAGAAAATATCCGCGAATGTCAGATTCTGGCAACCATGCTTCAGCCGGTTGATACATTCTATCCGGAAATAGCCGAAATCTGGATTGAAAGTATGCGCATGCCCGAACAGGCAGAGCAGGCAACCATGCACCTGTTCCAGCATCTGCCTTATGCTACCGACGTAGTTTTCCAGTGGATAGCCGACGAAAGGCCTTATTTCCAGTTGTGCGGTTATTTACTGATGGCCCGTCTTTTCATGAAAGATATGCGTCTGAACGAGCGTTCTGAAGCAGAGTTCCTGGATCAGGCAGTAGCTGCCATCGGTTCAGAACCCTCTTGCATCCAGAAAGCTGCTTCGGCAGCTTTGCGCAAGTACGGCCAGCAGTCGCGCGAGAATGCCCGTAAGGTACAGAAGGTTCTCAGGGTTTTATCGCAGCTGTCCCTTCCGGATGTGCAATCTTTAGTACAAGAGATAAAGAATGATATAGAATAATTCTTGGATAAAACTTTCAAATTCATTTAAAAACGCTTACCTTTGACAGCTGAACTGATAAAAAATCATGGAAGAGAATGTGAAAAATACGGTAAAGCAGGTCCTGACAGAGTACTTGCAGGCCAACGGGCATCGAAAGACACCTGAACGCTACGCTATACTCGAAACTATCTACTCCATTCAGGGGCATTTTGATATCGACGAGCTTTACAGTTACATGGCTGAAAAGGAGAAGTTCCGTGTCAGTCGTGCCACTCTCTATAACACTATTATTCTGCTTATAGATGCAGGACTGGTTATCAAGCATCAGTTTGGAAACACTTCTCAGTATGAACGCTCATACAATAACGAAACTCACCACCATCTTATTTGCACAGAGTGCCGCAAGGTTACAGAATATGAAGACGAAGCATTGAAGAAAGCGATAGCTGAAACAAAGTTAAAAGGTTTTTATGCTTCGCATTATTCTTTGTATATTTATGGACTGTGCAGTAAATGCATGGGAGCGAAAAAGAAAAAGAAACAAACGAATAAATAAAAACTAGAAATCATGAAAGTAGATGTCTTGTTAGGTTTACAGTGGGGTGATGAAGGTAAGGGTAAAGTAGTCGATGTTCTGACTCCCCGCTATGATGTAGTAGCCAGATTCCAAGGTGGACCCAATGCCGGTCATACACTGGAGTTTGAAGGACAAAAATATGTATTGCGTTCTATCCCTTCTGGTATTTTCCAGGGTGATAAGGTAAACATCATCGGTAACGGAGTGGTTTTGGATCCGTCTTTGTTTAAAGCCGAAGCTGAGGTTTTGGAAGCAAGCGGCCATCCGTTGAAAGAACGTTTGCATATTTCCAAGAAAGCACACCTGATTATGCCTACACACCGTATTCTGGATGCTGCGTACGAGGCTGCCAAAGGAGATGCCAAAGTGGGTACTACAGGCAAGGGCATTGGTCCTACTTATACAGACAAGGTAAGCCGTAACGGTTTGCGCGTTGGTGATATTCTGCATAATTTCGAAGAAAAATATGCCAAGGCAAAAGCCAGACACGAACAGATTCTGAAGAGCCTGAATTATGAATACGATATCACTGAGCTGGAAAAACAGTGGATGGAAGGTATCGAATACTTGCGTCAGTTCCACCTGGTAGACAGCGAGCACGAAATCAACAACTTGTTGAAAGAAGGCAAGAGCGTTTTGTGCGAAGGTGCTCAGGGTACCATGCTGGACGTAGACTTTGGTTCTTATCCTTTCGTAACCTCTTCGAATACCATCTGTGCCGGAGCTTGTACAGGTCTTGGCTTAGGTCCTAACAAGATTGGTGAAGTATATGGTATCATGAAAGCTTACTGCACACGTGTAGGTGCAGGTCCTTTCCCAACCGAATTGTTCGACGAAACAGGTAAGACTATCCGTGATTTGGGTCATGAATACGGAGCTGTAACCGGTCGTGAACGTCGTTGCGGATGGGTAGACTTGGTAGCTTTGCGTTACTCTATCATGGTAAACGGTGTTACTCAGCTGATTTTGATGAAGAGCGACGTATTGGATGCTTTCGAAACCATCAAGGCTTGTGTAGCTTACAAAGTAAACGGTGAAGAAATCGATTACTTCCCATACGACATTACAGAAGGTGTAGAACCTGTATATGTAGAAATGCCGGGATGGAAAACTGATATGACGAAGATGACCAGCGAAGACGAGTTCCCGGAAGAATTCAATGCTTATATCAACTTCCTGGAAGAACAGTTGGCTACTCCTATCAAGATTGTTTCTGTAGGTCCTGACCGTGCTCAGACTATCGAACGTTATGTAGACTGATTGAGAAATTTGTAAATACTCATATTTAAAGAAGAGGCATATCTAGCTCAGGTTGAGCAAAGATATGCCTTTTCTTTTATTGTTTCATAACTGAGACAAACCTGCAGCACAAGAATGCCGCAAGTTTGTTATTTCAATGATAAAAGTACATTTCTTTTATGAGGAAGCAGACTTGTACCGATAAAAAGCAGTTACTTAGAGTCTGCAGAAGATAGATACAAAGAACGGAACACTCAGATTGATCAGTATCCCGTGGATGATGGCAATAGGGATAATTTCCTTACCGGAATATTTCGTGATGGAAGGGAGCAAAACATCGGTTGATGTTACACCTGCTGCCGCAATAGGTCCCAGGCGTCCGAAATATTTATAAATAAGCGGTGCACCCAGCAGTGCGGTCATTTCTCTGAAAATATTGGCCAGCAGGGCAATGGTTCCCAGTTCGGTAGCCAGCTGCATGCCCAGACTCGGTTCCTTGAGTTGGGTAATCAGGATGGACGACAGCGAATAGTAAGCAAAGCCGCTTCCTACAGCCATACAGTCGAATACACTCCATTGGCTCAGCAGCAGGGCTGCCAATGCCGAAAAAATGAATGTTCCGGTTACGGTGGCTATGGGGACCAGCAACATTTTAGGACGCAATGCATGCTTCAGCTCCTTTATCTCTTTATTGCTTCCCGGGCTGATTCCTACCAGCAGCATCAATACGTACAGAATGACAACAGAAACGCTATGTATATCAATATTGGTGGGGACGTTGATACCGGTGGCACATCCCAACAGGAAAAATACTAAAACAAGAAGACTACTTTTCATTTGAACTGTCTTTTTTAAAGAAAACATTATAGATAAACCACGATGCAAATAAACTTCCGCAGATACTTAGGGTTGCAATGAGGGCAGCCTGGCTGCAGAACGTACCGATGTTGTCGATGATAAACTTGTTGGTACCGATGGAAACTCCCAAAGTATAAAGAAGCAGACAAATTGCAATCTGAATGAAGGATTCTACCTTGCCAATGGCGCGTTTGTTTCTAAGCGGATAGCCGATTAAAGCACCGCAGAACATAATGGTGATAAATTTAAACATGTGTAAATTGAAATTGATGTTATCCGAAAAATGCGATTAAAATTGTAACTGTAACGTTGAAAAACACATGTTCATGGAACATTTATAAAGTTAAAAGAGCGGATACTTCGAATAATTTTTATCTGTTTACTTATGAATTGATAGTTGCATTTCTTGTTTTGCGGCGCGAAATTATAAATGTTTCCAATAATGGACAAAAAATATACGGAAAACTTTTTCAGATGTGCGAAAGTGATATTTCAGCAGTGTTCTATGTAATAAACAGTAACTTATGGTTTACTTTTAAATTATCGGATGGTATTTTTACTGTATATTTATACTTTTGTTTTTAGATAGAAAAAGCACGATTTCAACAGATAGGCTGGAACTGGTTATTCAACTCCGATTAATTTTTCGTATTTTTGCCGGCAAATAATATAAAACAGTAAAGACATGCCATTAAATTTACCCGATAAATTACCTGCTATTGATTTATTAAAGGAGGAGAATATATTCGTTATAGATACCTCGCGGGCTTCTTCACAGGATATACGTCCGTTGAAGATTGTTGTTTTGAACCTGATGCCGCTGAAGATAACGACGGAAACAGACCTGATACGTCTTTTGTCGAATTCTCCCTTGCAGATAGAAGTCAGTTTCATGAAGCTGAAAAGTCATACCTCGAAGAATACCCCGATAGAGCACATGAAGGCTTTCTATCGTGACTTTGAGCTGATGCGGGATGAAAAATTTGATGGAATGATTATAACCGGGGCTCCTGTAGAGCATCTGGCATTCGAGGAAGTAAATTATTGGAGTGAGATTCAGGAGATTTTCAACTGGACCCGTACCCATGTCACTTCTACATTTTATATTTGCTGGGCTGCACAGGCAGGACTCTATCACCATTACGGCATTCCGAAATATGCGCTGGATAAGAAGATGTTTGGTATTTTCGAGCACCGCATTTGCGATGGAATGCAGAAACTCCCTATTTTCAGAGGGTTCGATGATGTCTTTTTTGTACCGCATAGCCGCCATACCGAAGTACGGCGCGTGGATATTGACAAATGTCCCGAACTGACAGTCATCTCCGAATCGGAAGAGTCGGGCGTACACATTGTGATGGCCAGAGGCGGACGTGAATTCTATGTGACAGGCCATTCGGAGTATTCGCCTTATACACTGGATACGGAATACCGCCGCGATTTGGATAAAGGTCTTCCTATCGACATGCCTGTAAATTATTATCGTGACAATGACCCCGATAAAGGTCCGTTGGTTCGCTGGCGCAGTGTTGCCAATTTGCTTTTATCCAACTGGCTGAACTATTATGTATATCAGGAAACTCCATACGACATTAATCAGATTAAATAAGAATGATCAGACAACGTGCAATAGAACTGTTAGCTCCGGCAAAGAATCTGGAGTGCGGAATAGAAGCTGTCAACCACGGCGCTGATGCTGTCTATATTGGTGCGCCGCGTTTTGGAGCGCGCGTAGCGGCCGGCAATTCATTGGAAGATATTGCCGAGCTGGTGAAGTATGCCCATCTGTACCGGGTTCGTATCTATGTGACCGTGAATACCATTCTGCGGGATGAGGAATTAAAAGAAACGGAAGCCATGATCTGGGATTTGTACCGGGTTGGGGTAGATGCGTTAATCGTGCAGGATATGGGTATTACCCGTCTCAACTTGCCGCCTATCCCTTTGCATGCAAGTACACAGATGGATAACCGTACACCGGAGAAAGTCCGCTTTCTGGCTCAGGCCGGATTCCGTCAGGTGGTTTTGGCGCGCGAGCTGACTTTGGACGAGATTAAGAAGATTCATGAGGCTTGTCCGGATACGCCGCTGGAGGTTTTTGTGCACGGTGCCCTGTGCGTGAGCTATAGCGGCCAGTGCTACGTGAGCCAGGCTTGTTACAGCCGGAGTGCCAACCGTGGAGAGTGTGCACAGTTCTGCCGACTTGCTTTTGATATGGTTGATGCCGAGGGGAAGGTCATAGCAAAGAACAAACATCTTTTGTCTTTGAAAGACATGAACCAGAGCAATAACCTGGAAGCCTTGCTGGATGCCGGTGCTACTTCGCTGAAGATAGAGGGACGCCTGAAGGATGTGTCGTATGTGAAAAATGTGACGGCTTACTACAGACAGCGTTTGGATGCTATATTCAAACGCCGGAAAGAATATCGCCGGGCTTCTTCAGGTCAGGTAACATTGTCGTTTACGCCTCAGTTGGACAAAAGCTTCAGCCGTGGTTTTACAGACTATTTTGTACGTGGACGCAATGCGGAGATTTTTTCTTTCAATACGCCTAAATCGCTGGGAGAAGAAATGGGTACGGTGAAAGAAATCCGTGGCAATTACCTGACGGTAGCCGGTGTGAAACCTTTCAGCAATGGTGATGGCCTTTGCTATCTGGACGAGCAGGGACGCTTGCAGGGATTTCGCGTAAACCGGGTGGAGAACAACAAGCTGTATCCGCAGGAAATGCCTCGTATTCGTCCCAAAACCCGACTTTACCGGAATTTTGACCAGGAGTTTGAACGGGTGATGCAGAAAAAATCGGCTGATCGGAAAATCCGTATTGCCATGGAGCTTGCTGAGAATGAGTTCGGCTTTACACTTTCGGTTGCCGATGAAGATGATGTACGCATCAGTCTTGCTTTCCCCCGTCAGAAAGAGCCGGCACGTTCGCCTCAGGAAGAAAATCTGAAGAAACAGTTGGGCAAGTTGGGCAATACGCCGTTCGATGCAGAACGCATTGACATCAATTTGTCGGACAACTGGTTTATTCCGTCTTCCGAAGTTACTGAGATGCGCAGACAGGCTATCGACAAACTGTTCGAAGCCCGCACAATGAATTATCCGTATGAACGGGTGCTGATGAAGGAAACTGCTCATGCCTTTCCTGCCAAAGAGCTTACGTATCTGGGCAATGTGATGAACCGGGAAGCTTTTTCGTTTTACCGTACACATGGGGTAGGGCGCATTGCACCTGCTTTTGAAAAGGAAGCTCCGCAGCAGGCTGTTCTGATGTTTTGCAAGCATTGTTTGCGCTACAGCATGGGCTGGTGTCCTGTTCATCATAAGGTACGTTCTACTTTTAAAGAACCCTATTATCTGGTAAGTGGAGACGGCCGTAAATTCCAGTTGCAGTTTGATTGCAAGAACTGTCAGATGAAGGTGTTGGCAGTAGAAGAATAAAATGTGCTTATGAAGTTGTTCCAGCAGTTGACAGTTCTGTTGCTGTGCCTGTGCGCAGTTACTGCTTGTTACAGGTATGGAGGAGACAATGATGCAGAACGTATCAGGCAGATAGAGGAGAAGGCTGTAGCCGATTCTGTTTACGAAAATTTTCATGTATCGTTTTCTCTGAATGATAACTTTCTGGTACTGGCAGATTCACTCTGGTTGCTGCAATATCCTTTTAATGATTCGGTTGTCGTGAAGAAAGGCGATTTGCTGGTGACGGCCGATTTGTCGGTCGTTTCTTCCGGCTCTGCCGATTCGATATGGGTGAAGGTAGCCCGCGACCAGGAAACGATAGGGTGGCTGCAAAAGGATAAATTGCTGGAAGCTGTAGTGCCTGTCGACCCGGTTTCGCAATGCATTCACTGGTTCAGCCATTCGCACACCGTGCCGTTCATACTGATTCTGGGATTCTTTTTCTTTTTGTCGCTGCTGCGTGCGGTGGTGAAACGGAAAATACTGTTGAAGGGTTTCCATTATGTGGATAAATCGCTGTCTGTATGGCTGTCGTGGCTGTTGGTTATAGCAGCTACTTTATATAATGTATTGCAGACATACTATCCGGATATATGGGAACGCTACTATTTCCATCCCTCCATCAATCCTTTCGGACATTTTGGGCTGTTGGGAGGATTTATCGGATGTGTTTGGCTGATTTTTCTTTTCTCCATAGCGACTGTGGATGATTTGCTGAATCAGGCTACTTTCAAGGTCGTTGTGTACTATCTGTTGGGCTTGGGTTCGTTCTGTATTTTCCTGTATACTTTCTTTACCAGTGTTTGGTGTATACTGGCTGTTTTCTGCTGTTTGCTTTATACAGCAGTTTGTATTTACTGGTTCTTTTTTTTCGGCAGATACCTGTATGTATGCGGAGCCTGTGGAGCCAAACTCAGACATAAAGGCAGATGTCCGCATTGCGGAACTCTGAATAAATAGAAAATCCCCTTTTACCGTTGCCTGACATGGATAAAGCAAGCGGTAAAGGGGATTTTTATATGAAAAATAAAAACTGATCTTCTCTGAGTTTAGAATCGGCAACGGATTTCGATACCAGCCTGTACCGGTCTGCCTTGCTGGGCAAATCCGCGGTTCATAGTTTCAAAATAGAAAGCCTGATAATCTTTGTTCAAGGCATTGTTTACCCAGAAGGCAATCTGTCCGTTTCCTTTGTTGAGGCTGACTCTTCCGTTTAACGTACCGTAAAGAGCCTGACTTGCATTGTTCTGTTCGGTCCAGTAAATTCTTCCGGCTGCTTTATAATTGGCATTCAGCGTAATGTTGTCCAGCCAGGCACCTTTGTTCAGGCTGAAGATATACTGTCCGCCTACGTTGAACGTGTGTTTCGGAACAAAAGGAACATAGTTGCCGTTGTAGTTCACCGTTTCACTTACTGCATAGTCGGTAAAGGTGGCATAGGTATATCCGTAGTTTCCATTCAGACTGAATGCATCTGTAATTTGTGCACGTATAGCGGCTTCGGCTCCCAGGCTACGGCTCTTACCTGCATTGACGGTGATACGTCCCAGACCACTCTGGGCAAAGCGTGAAATCTGCTGGTTGTGGGTATCCATGTAGAAAGCAGCCAAATCGGCCTGTAACTTACCGTTGAACAATGTAAGGTGGGTTCCTACCTCATAGTTCCATGAATATTCGGGCTTGTAGAGCACGGCATCACGTATAGACGCAGGATCTGTCTTAAATTTCTCAAACATGGAAGCAAAAGCTCCGAATTTAGGGTCGGCAGCCAGTGCGTCAATCATTGCATTTCTTAATGAACCTTGAATCAGGTCGGAGAACATCTGGATGTTGTATCCTCCCGAACGGTATCCCTTGGTTACAGTGGCATAGACATTGTTTTGCTTGTTCCATGCATATTGCAAGGTAAACTTCGGAAGCAATTGCAAGTAGTCTGTAGACTCTTTTCCTATAAATGAGCTTACGGCCTGCAGGTTCTTGCTTTCCATCTGCATCATTCCCATTGCCATCTTGAAATCGAAATTCATGTCGCATCCTGAATTATAGTCCATTTTAATCTTTTCATAATCCAGACGCAGACCTGCTGTGAACGACAGTCCTTCAATCAGAATGTCGTTGATGGTAGACTGGTGGTAGACGGCTCCGTTCAGTACCGGAGTATCAAATGTTCCTGGTACCGGAAGTGTTGCATTGTTTACTGTAAGGTGCAGGCTTGGAGCTGCCGGGTTTCCGGAAGGGAAGATGCCGTTTACATTTCCTTCGATGATATCCTTTACGCCGTCCTGCTGGAAAGTTACAGGGGCTTTTGTGCCGAGCCACTGGTAAAAGCCACTGGCACCGGTTGTCCATTGCCAGCGTCTGCCGGGTTTCGACTTGAAGACAATTTCCTGACTCAGTGTTTTGGAGTTTTGTTTCTGAATCATGGTATAGATGTCACGTTCTGTGAAATCCTGGTCCAGATTCATCTGGTCATACAGATATTGGAATCCGGTAACACTGCTCAGAATGAAATTGTCGGCCTGATGTTCGAGATTCAGACCTCCGTTAATCAGGTTACGCTTGTATCCGCTGGCACTGTTGTAGGATACCGAACCGATGTGTTCTGCCCGGTCTTCTTCTCCGCTCACTACACCGGTATATTCATAGGGATAGCCTCCCTGGTTGGTATATTCGTAATTCAGCGTGAAGTCCAGTTTCAGATTTTCATTGGGCAGATAGATGGCACGGACTCTTCCTCCGAATTCATCACTTTTGTCGATACGTTCATTGTTGCGGGCAGTATTTTTGAAAAATCCGCCTTCATGCTCGTAAAAGAAGCCGGTAGAGAAGGCAAACTTTTCGGAAACACGGTGATAGTGTGTCAAAGAAGCCTTGTAGTCGTTGTAGGTAGCAGCTCCCAGACGCAGGTCTGTACCTTGGTATGTGAAAGGGGATTTTGTAAAGACACGTATCAGTCCGCCCATTGTGTTGCGTCCGTAAAGTGTTCCTTGGGGCCCACGCATTACGTCGATACGCTCGATATCAGAATAATTGAAATCGAAAGCAGATTTGTCGATAAATGGAATATTGTCGACATACAGTCCCACTGCCGGAGTATTGATGCGCGAACCTATACCGCGTACATATACGGATGTTGTCAGTTTTGAACCGTAATCAGGGATAAACAGGTTGGGAACCAGACTGGACAGTGATTTTACCGAAGTAACGGCATTGCTCTGCATCTCGTGCTGCGACAGTGATGTTGCCGAGATAGGCTGCTGTCTCAGGCGGTTGTTTTCTTTCGGAGTCGCAATGATGACTACTTCTTCTATATCAATAACCTTAGTGGTATCCTTGGGTGTAATGTTGGCTGTTTCGGTAGGAAACGCCAAGGCACTTCCTGCTACGGTAGCCAGCAGTGGGGGAAGGATTGTACGTCTTTTCATTCTCATTTATGTATTTAGTAATTCGGCTGCAAAGTAACAGCAAACGGAAAAAACGTGCAATCCTCATTTATTAGGATTCTGTGTGATTTTTATACACGGTCTGCTTCGATATAGCCATGCATTACGGCATAGATGGCCAGTCCCGAAACCGATTTGATGCCCAGTTTCTCGGTGATTTTCTTCCGGTGTGAAATAACGGTTGTCAGACTGATATTCAGTTTGTCGGCTATTTCTTTGTTGATAAGTCCTTTGGTTATCAGTATCAGTACCTCTATTTCGCGTGGTGACAGCTCACGTTCCATCTCAGCAGGAATGGTCTTTACCGGATGGTGTGTCTGCTCGTGTCCGTATTGTCGCATCCGCATGAAAGCCTTTATCAGTTTATCTTGCGGAAGACTGGTGTTCAGGGTGGGCACACCGTTCAGCTGGGCTGTTTCTGCACTGGAAAGCACAATGGTTTTAGGTCTTCTTTCCAGAAAAAAAGCAGAATGTTCAAAATAGATTTGTGCCGAGACAAAATAATGTGCATACATGTCCGGTGTATCGTCTATCAGGGACTCAAAACAGGGAAAAGTCCGGATGACAGCTTCCGGAATCAGCTCCTCCAGAATGGTGCGGAGTCCTAAAGCTGTCAAGGTATTCTTTTCTAATATGGCAATTTCGGGAGTCATGTCAATAAGCCTTTAAATACGTTGTAAATAAGCTGCAGCAGCTTCGGCGCATCTTTCTCCATCTACACCGGCCGAGACAATGCCGCCTGCATAGCCGGCACCTTCACCGCAGGGGAAAAGTCCCTCGATTGTGACATGCTGCAAAGTTTCGTTGTCACGTACTATTCTTACGGGAGCAGAGGTACGGGTTTCTGTTGCAATAAGGACTGCTTCGTTGGTGAGGAAGCCATGCGAACTTTTTCCGAAGAGCTGGAATCCCTTGCTCAGTCTTTCGCTGATGAACGAAGGCATCCAAAAGTGCAAAGGAGACGAGATGAGGCCGGGACTGTATGAACTGTCCGGGAGGTCGAAGCTCAATTTCTTTCGGGTAAAGTCGACCATTCTCTGCGAAGGAGCCGTCTGCCTCATGTTACCATGCAGCCAGCATGCCTGTTCCATTTTTTCCTGGAAACGCATCATGGCCAGGGTATGTATGTTGTCTTCACTCATCTTGCCGGAAGCTTGTATCAAGGCTTCTGTTTCTGATTCAGCTGAGTCAGGATATGCTTCGCCTGCTTCGGGCTGGAGAGCCGGATTCAGCAAATCTTCCGGACGTATTTCTACTACCATTCCCGAGTTACTCCATTGGGTGCCACGGTTGCTGGGGCTCATTCCGTTTACGACCAACTGGTGCGGACCGCTGGCTGCAGGAACTACAAAGCCGCCGGGGCACATGCAGAAGCTGTATACACCACGACCTTCGACTTGTTGTACGAAACTGTATTCGGCTGCCGGTAAATATTTACCGCGTCCTTCTTTATTGTGGTACTGAATCTGGTCTATCAATTTCGACGGGTGTTCCAGACGTACTCCCACAGCAATGCCTTTTGCTTCCATCTGTACTCCATGAGCATACAGCCAACGGTATACATCGCGGGCAGAATGTCCGGTGGCCAGAATCACAGGACCGTGGAAAACCTTGCCATTTTGGGTTTCGATACCGCACACTTTATTGTTTTCCAAAATCAGCGCATCCATCCGGGTTTCAAAATGTACCTCACCGCCGCACTGCAGAATGGTATTGCGCATGTTCTCGATAACACGCGGCAGCTTGTCTGTTCCGATGTGCGGATGGGCATCTACCAGAATGGAAGTACTGGCACCGTGCTGACAAAATACATTCAGAATCTTGTCTACATTTCCTCTTTTCTTGCTTCGTGTGTAAAGCTTGCCGTCGGAGTAGGCACCGGCACCACCTTCTCCGAAGCTGTAATTCGATTCCGGATTGACTTTGTGGTCTTTGCTGATTTTGGCTAAATCTAACTTGCGGTCGCGAACATTCTTTCCCCGTTCTACAACGATGGGACGGAATCCTAATTCTATCAGCTTTAATGCCGCAAAAAGTCCCCCCGGACCGGCACCAACTACAATGACAGGCTGCTTGCCTTCGACGTTGTTATAGACAGTCGTGGTAAATTCTTCTTCCTGAGGCTGCTCGTTGATGTAAACCCTTACTTTGACATTCACAAAGATGGTGCGCTGGCGTGCATCAATACTTTTTTTGAGAATACGCAAACCGTAGATGGTACGTATGTCCATTCCCTTTTCTTTGCTGATGTAACGTTTCAGAGCTTGTTCGTTGGCAGCCTGTTCTGGCAGAACGCGTAGTTGGTATTCGCTGATCATAAATGTAAGTCTTAGTGTTATCTGTGCAAAGATAGAAAATCCTTGTGGATATATATGCAAAAAAAGCTGCCCCGACTTGCGTGGAGGCAGCTTTTAAGTTTATTTTTATTTTACTGTGACTTCGTCGATGAAGAACCAGCAAGGATGTCCTACGCCATAATGCCAGGTAGGACAGACTTTAGTTCCGATGACTTCCACTTTGATGTATCGGGCAGGGAAGGCCTGGCCGGATTGTGCTTTTACTCCTTCGAATCGGACAGTACCCGAACGTTCCTCCGGAATATCAATGCTATCCCATTGTGTATAGGTCTTTCCATCTGCTGAATACGAGTAATTCACTTGTTTGGGCAGCAGAATCCATGCACCCACCTGATGCAGGAAGTCGGTTTCTACACTGCTGATGTTTTTAACTTCGCCCATATCGACAATAAACGAACCGTCTATGCCTTCCCAGCCTACCCAGCTGTCCTGGAAAGTAGCACCTCCGAACAGTCCGTCGGTCAGTGCCGTTTGTCCCAGTTTCTGGTAACGTTCGCTGGTGGGTTGAGTAAGGAAGGTTATTTTAGCATTGGCAGCCAGATTCTTTTCGGCAGACGGCATATAGCGTTTGCGGTATAGCTCACAGTATTCTACCGGAGAGTTGCTTCTTTCGTTCAGTGTCGGTACTTTGAATTTCTTTACCTGTTGCTCAAAGTAGTCCAGCTTTTCATTGACTGCCTTATAATCCTTTTCATTTTCCGTACGTAAAATTTCCAGTTCGGAGTAAAGCAACGGCAAGCGGCTGCGCTGTACACGGTCCAAATAAACAGGATTGTCTGCTACAGCTTTTTCGGCTGCATCGAATAACTCCTGATAGCGTTTTAGCAATACCGGTTTCAGCATACCTTGCTTGTGAGTGACCGGTGAATCGTAAATCCACAGTTCTTTGTTGCTTCCCATCAGGGCTCCTTCAATCATTTTCAGATAGCGGTAAATATAATGTCCGGCTTCTCCGTAATAATGATTCAGGAAGAATTGCATGGTTGCATCTACATCGATGTCCGGATTCCACATTAATTTTGAAACCAGATAAGTGCGGAGTTCTGCAAAATCGCCTCCTCGGTTGCTGGCTATTTGCGAGAAATGCATGTTTACATGATGGTCGCGGAACGTGCGTATATTGGGCTGCAGAATATGGAAGTTCGGGAACGGAGACAAATAGTTGTCGAAGTTGATTCCATAATCCCATACAAACAGGTTGTTGCTGATGGCAGACCAGCCTTCCAAAGCTTTCATGAAGTATTGTCCGCTGGCATTTTCCGTAAGCGCTACCTCTCTCTTGCAGTCAATGTCGCACAACATGATAACAACATTAGGCAGTGGCTTGATGTTCTTAGGAGGGTTCATGGTGTACAGATAGGCCAGGGTCGCAATTTCCTTGTCGGGGAATCGGGCTGCCAGTTTGTTGATAAAGTGGATGAGACTTCCCGAGAAACTTCCTTCTTCATCGTCAATCTTCTTGCACGAAGGGCAGGTACAGTTGGTATAGTTTCCGTCGTTCTGACTTACGCAGATGAGCTTCTGGTCTGGATTCGCCTTGAATATGGAATCGATACGTGCAGCCACGATTTCCAGTACTTCGGGATTTGTCAGACACCACTGGCTGGCTTTTCCCGGATGGCGCTTTCCTTTGAAATAAGCATAGTATTCGGGATGTGCCTTGCCGTATACGTCCGAAGGCAAAAGTTTATCGAAAGTATGTACCCAATAATTGGCAGCAAAGGCTTCGTACGGTTCTTCCAATCGGTACCACCATTTATATAAAGTATCTTTGGGTAAGGTATAAAACTGAGTTTGTCTGTAGCGGAAAGACGGGTTGTCGGTTGTATCCATTGCAGGCAAAGTCAGGTTTTTCTGAGGGACAATGTCAAACTGGCCTTCTCCCCAATAGTTTACTCCCCATTCTTTTTCCAATAAAGTAACAGCACCGTATGCCGCTCCGTTGTCTTTACCGCTGATGCGGACGATGCCATCGGTAGTAGAGAGATGAAAGCCATCACTCTTTACATCGGCAGGAGCTTCGCCTCCGATGACGATGTCACCTTTTTGTGCTTTTTTACCTTGCTTGATTTCAAGCTGACAGCCGCTGATTCGCTGAATGACATCTTGCAGAATGTTGGCTGCGGTCTGATTTACACGGTTGGCTTCTGTAACAATAATTCTTGAAGAACTTTTTCCTTCTTTGACAACTTCTACCTGTGCCTGTGCTGCATGCATGGAACATCCCATACATCCTGCCAGCAAAAGTAGTTTGAAGATACCTCTTTTTTTCATAGAAATTAGTTGTGTTTTTCGTCTATAATGAATTTTGCGGTAAAGATATATATTTTTTTCTATCCGAATAATTGCCTGAAAGCCTCTTCTACTTTTCTTACAGGAATTAGTTCGATTTGAATGTTCTTTGTATTCAGTCCTTGCAGGTTCTGTCTGGGGATAAGTATTTGTTTGAATCCCAACTTCTCAGCTTCGGCAATACGCTGTTCAATGCGGTTTACGGGACGGATTTCTCCACTAAGCCCTACCTCACCAGTCATACAGACACCGGTTTCTATCTCAGTGTCCATATTGCTTGACAGAATGGCGCTGATAACAGACAGGTCGATGGCCGGATCATTCACTTTCAGGCCTCCGGCGATGTTGAGAAAGACATCTTTTTGAGATAACTTGAAGCCGACTCTTTTCTCAAGAACAGCCAGCAGCATGTTCATACGCCTCAAGTCGAATCCGGTAGCCGAACGTTGCGGCATACCGTATGCAGCTGTACTTACCAGTGCCTGGACTTCAATCAGAAAAGGACGTATTCCTTCCATGGCGCAGGCTATGGCCGTACCACTCATGCCTTCCAGGTCTTGGGTCAGCAATAACTCGGATGGGTTGCTTACCTGTCTCAATCCGTCTTGCCGCATTTCATAAATACCCAATTCGGCAGTACTTCCAAATCGGTTTTTGATGCTGCGGAGGATGCGGTACATATAATGCTGGTCGCCTTCGAACTGTAATACGGTGTCTACAATGTGTTCCAGTACCTTGGGGCCGGCTATACTTCCCTCCTTATTAATATGTCCTATCAGAATAACCGGTGTTCCGCTTTCTTTGGCAAACTTTAAAATGGAAGCCGAACATTCTCTGACTTGGACCAGACTGCCCGGTGAGGAGTCTATGTTTTCTGTTGAAATAGTCTGAATAGAATCGATGATAACCAAATCGGGAGCAGTGTTCTTGATATGTGTAAAGATTTGTTCCAGCGAAGTTTCGCATGCAATGAGGCAGTTGGACTCTGTATGAGGGATACGGTCGGCACGCAATTTAAGCTGTCGTGCACTTTCTTCTCCTGAAATATATAATACCTTTTGATCATGCAGGCGCAGTACGGTTTGCAGTACAAGTGTAGACTTTCCGATGCCCGGTTCACCTCCAATCAGCGTTAGCGATCCTTTTACCAGTCCGCCTCCCAATACCCTGTTCAGTTCATCATCATGCAAGTCGATGCGCTGTTCGTCACCCGATACAATTTCTTTAAGGACTTGCGGTTTAGTTCCCATTTTTTCGGAACTGAACGCGACATTCCGGTTTACAGATGGTGCTTTACGAAGAACCTCTTCTGTAAAAGTATTCCATGCACCACACGAAGGGCATTTCCCAGCCCATTTAGGAGAATCGTATCCACAGTTTGTACAAATATAAACCGTTTTTTCTTTTGCCATGATTATGTATTCTATTACCAATGTACTTATTTCAGCAAAGATATAAAAAAGCCTTATTCCTGCATCGTCTGTCAGGAAAATGTTGATATTTCCATGCTTTTGCTCAAAAAAAAGCAGAAACTTCATGGATTATAGAAAAATGTTCCTATATTTGCTTCCAGTTAAACAATAATTTATGACTGAATACTATCTTCATATCAATATGACCGGGATGGGGACAATGTTTACCATCGCTGCTACTGCCGGGATGACCCCTCGGGGTTAAGGATAGTATATATGTGTTTCTACGTGATACACGCCTATGGACGTAGGCTTCTTTTTTTATATCTATATTCTTTTTTATCAAATTCTGTTCTCTGTAGCCGGGAAGCTATATGCATTGCTTTTCTGATGCAGAGGCTATAAATATTCTGGAATCATGAAAGTATTGAAATTTGGCGGTTCATCTGTGGGCTCTGTGAGCAGTATGTTGAGTGTAAAAAAAATTGTAGAATCGGTGGACGACAATGTGATTGTTGTTGTATCTGCATTGGGAGGTATTACCGATAAACTGATAAACACTTCGAAAATGGCTGCTGCCGGCGATTCGGCATACGAAAAGGAGATGAAGGAAATTGTAAACCGGCACATCGAAATGGTGTATACGCTGATTCCTGCCTGCAAGGAGCGTGAAGATCTGCTTGAACTGGTAAACGAGCTGCTGAGCGAACTTAAAGATATTTTTCAAGGTATATTCCTTATTCGTGACCTTTCTCCGAAAACCTCGGCTACGATTGTAAGTTACGGTGAACGCCTGTCTTCTGCCATTGCCGCCGTCTTAATCAAAGATGCAGTGTGGTATGATTCCAGAACATTTATCAAGACTGAAAAGAAGCATAATAAACATATACTGGATTCTGAACTGACCAATCAGCTGGTAAGAGAGACTTTTAAAGAATTACCAAAGGTAGCGATGGTTCCCGGATTTATTTCTACAGATAAACATACGGGTGAGGTTACTAATCTGGGTCGTGGTGGCTCTGATTACACAGCTTCTATTATTGCAGCAGCACTGGATGCTGATATCCTGGAAATTTGGACAGATGTGGATGGCTTTATGACTGCTGACCCGAAGGTAATCAGTACGGCTTACCCTATTACTGAATTGTCTTACGTGGAGGCAATGGAATTGTGCAACTTTGGTGCTAAGGTTGTTTATCCGCCTACTATCTATCCGGTGTGTCATAAAAATATTCCTATTCTTATTAAGAATACATTTAACCCGGAAGCTCCCGGTACCATTGTGAAGCAGGATGCTGATCATTTCTCTAAACCCATCAAGGGTATTTCTTCTATTAACAATACCTGCCTGATAACTATGACTGGTTTGGGGATGGTAGGAGTAATTGGAGTGAATTACCGTATCTTCAAAACATTGGCCGAAAATGGAATCAGTGTGTTCTTGGTTTCACAGGCTTCTTCTGAAAATTCAACTTCCATTGGAGTGCGGAATGAAGATGCTGAACTGGCTTGCAAGGTGTTGGATGAGGAGTTTGCCAAAGAAATTGAAATGGGAGAAATCAGTCCGATGAAAGCAGAAGGCGGATTAGCTACTGTGGCTATTGTAGGTGAGAACATGAAACATACACCGGGCATTGCCGGAAAACTGTTCGGAACACTGGGCCGTAACGGAATTAACGTGATAGCTTGTGCACAGGGTGCTTCGGAAACTAATATCTCGTTTGTTGTAAACGGTTCGTCACTTCGAAAAACATTGAACGTGATTCATGATTCATTCTTCTTGTCGGAATATCAGGTGCTGAATTTGTTTATTTGTGGTATCGGTACGGTAGGTCACAGTTTGATAGACCAAATCAAGAGTCAGCAGGAAAAGCTGATGCAGGAGCGCGGACTGAAGTTGCGGGTGGTTGGTATAGCCAACGGACATCAGGCTTATTTTACGCGCCGAGGCATTGACCTGAGTAATTATCGACAGATTTTAGAAGAGCAGGGTATGCCTTCTTCTCCACAGGTGCTGCATGACGAGATTATTGGTATGAATATTTTTAACTCTGTATTTGTGGACTGTACTGCGAGTGCAGATATTGCAGCTTTATATAAAGAATTCCTTAGTCATAATATTTCGGTTGTTGCAGCGAATAAGATTGCGGCTTCGTCTGATTATGCAATTTACTCCGAACTGAAATCGATAGCCCGTTTGCGTGGTGTGAAATATCTTTTCGAAACCAATGTCGGTGCCGGTCTGCCTGTTATCAGTACAATGAACGACCTTATCACCAGTGGAGATAAGATTCTGCGTATAGAAGCTGTTCTTAGTGGTACGCTGAATTTCATATTCAATAAAATCAGTGCAGACTTGTCGCTGAGCCAGGTTATTCATCAAGCTAAAGAACAGGGATATTCCGAACCGGATCCGCGCATTGACTTGTGTGGTAAGGATGTTATTCGTAAACTGGTCATTTTGGCTCGTGAGGCTGGTTATCTGTTGAATCAGGAAGATGTAGAAAAACATCTCTTCATACCAGACAGTTATTTTGAAGGTACACTGGATGATTTCTGGAAACGTATTCCGGAGTTGGATGCAGCGTTTGAAGAACGTCGTAAAGTGCTGGAAGCAGGAAACAAACGCTGGCGTTTTGTAGCTCGTTTTGAAGACGGTAAAGGCTCGGTTTCCTTACAGGAAGTTACACCGGAACATCCTTTCTACAATTTGGAAGGTAGTAATAATATAATTCTGCTTACAACAGAACGCTATAGAGAATATCCGATGTTGATTCAAGGTTATGGTGCCGGTGCCAGTGTTACGGCTGCCGGTGTCTTTGCCGACATCATGCGGATTGCTAATATCTGACAAACAAAGTTTTACATTAATCTTTGTACAATATGAAACACATCATTATTTTAGGCGATGGTATGGCTGACTGGGCTGTACCTGCCTTAGGAAACAAGACACTATTGCAATACGCTGAAACTCCTTACATGGATTTGCTGGCGCGTATGGGACGTACAGGTATGCTGAAGACTGTAGCAGATGGATTTCACCCTGGAAGTGAAGTAGCCAATATGTCTGTAATGGGTTATGATTTGCATAAAGTGTACGAGGGAAGGGGGGTGCTTGAAGCTGCCAGTATAGGCGTGGAGCTTGAACCCGGTGATATGGCTATGCGTTGTAATATCATCTGTGTGGAAGGAGAGACACTTAAGAATCATTCGGCGGGTCATATTACGACTGAAGAAGCTGATGAGCTGATACAGTTTTTGAATCAGCATCTGGCAACGGAACGGATTCGTTTTTATACTGGAGTTCAGTATCGGCATCTGCTGGTTATCAAAGGAGGCGACAAGCGTGTGTCTTGTGTTCCTCCCCATGACATTCCGATGCAGCCATTCCGGCAGAATATGGTGAAAGCAGATTGTCCTGAGGCTCAGTCTACAGCTGAATTGTTGAATACTTTGATTTTGAAATCACAGGAATTGCTGGCAACACATCCCGTTAATTTAAAGCGTGTATCTGAAGGAAAAGATCCGGCTAACAGTATTTGGCCTTGGAGTCCGGGGTACCGTCCAAAGATGGAGCTTTTGTCGCAGAAGTATCCGGCAATCCGTTCGGGTGCTGTTATTACGGCAGTCGATTTGATTCGTGGAATCGGTCATTATGCCGGATTGCAATGTATAGATGTGGAAGGGGCTACCGGACTTTATACTACGAATTATGAGGGTAAGGCACAGGCCGCTATTGAGGCTTTGAAAGAGAATGACTTTGTTTATTTGCATGTTGAGGCAAGCGATGAAGCAGGACACGAAGGAAATATTGACTTAAAGTTGAAGACAATCGAATATTTGGATAAAAGAGCAATCGGACCAATTTATGAGGCTATAAAAAACTGGGATGAACCGGTTGCTATTGCTGTATTGCCTGACCATCCTACTCCTTGTGAGCATCGCACACACACGGCAGAGCCTGTTCCTTTTTTGATTTATTATCCGGGTATTGAACCTGATGAAGTACAATGCTATGATGAAGTAGCTTGTTGGCAGGGAGGATACGGAACATTGGAAAAGGACCAGTTTATGAATGAGTTTATGAAAATTTGAAAAACCTTTAATGATAGAATGATATTATGAAATACTATAGTACCAACAAGAATGCGCCTGATGCGACCTTGGAAGAGGCTGTCGTAAAAGGACTTGCAGCAGACCGTGGTTTGTATATGCCTGCTGAAATAAAGAAACTTCCTGTTTCGTTTTTCGAAGAAATTGATAAGCTGTCGTTTCAGGAAATTGCTTATCGAGTAGCCGATGCTTTCTTTGGAAGTGATATTCCGGCAGAAACTTTAAAACAGATTGTTTATGATACTTTGAGTTTCGATGTACCTGCCGTTAAAGTGAAAGATGATATCTATTCGTTGGAGTTATTTCATGGACCTACACTTGCATTTAAAGATGTAGGTGCACGTTTTATGGCCCGTTTGCTGGGATACTTTATCCGTAAGGAAGGTAAGAAGCAGGTAAATGTGCTGGTTGCTACTTCGGGTGATACCGGTAGTGCTGTAGCCAACGGCTTTTTGGGAGTTGAGGGTATTCACGTATATGTACTTTATCCAAAAGGTAAAGTGAGCGAAATACAGGAAAAGCAATTCACTACACTGGGCAATAACATTACGGCTATTGAAGTAAACGGAACCTTTGACGATTGTCAGGCATTGGTGAAGAGTGCATTTATGGATAAAGAGCTGAATGAGCACATGCAGCTAACCTCGGCAAATTCCATTAATGTTGCCCGTTTCCTGCCTCAGGCATTTTATTATTTCTATGCTTATGCACAAATGAAAAAGCTGGGCAAAGCCGATAATTTGGTAATATGTGTACCTAGTGGAAACTTTGGAAACATAACAGCAGGTTTGTTTGGTAAGTATATGGGATTGCCTGTTAAGCGTTTCATTGCAGCCAATAATCGGAATGATATTTTCTACCAATATCTCAAGACTGGTATTTATTCACCGAAACCATCTGTAGCTACTATTGCCAACGCTATGGATGTGGGTGATCCTAGTAATTTTGCCCGAATTTATGACCTTTACGGAGGAAGTCATGAGGCAATAACGAAAGATATAAGCGGAGAAACTTATACAGACGAACAGATTCGTGAAACCGTACAGGCTGTATACAATGAAACCGGGTATTTGCTAGATCCACATGGGGCTTGTGGATACAGAGCACTTGCAGAACAGTTGCAACCGGGAGAAACCGGAGTCTTCTTGGAAACAGCCCATCCGGCAAAATTCCTGCAGACTGTAGAATCTATTATTGGTGTAGAAGTTCAGATACCCGAAAAGCTTCAAGCCTTTATGAAAGGTCAGAAGGAAAGCGTTCCTATGGAGAAGGACTTTGCTTCTTTTAAGAGTTATCTGATGAAACAATAAAACTGTATATTTTGCAGTAAGAAATAAATGTGAGCTTGTTTCCTTTTTGGGGGAGGCAAGCTCTTTTTCGTTTTAAAATGAAAATGGGATGTTCGAATTTGTCGTAGGTCAAATGAATTTTAATTTTTACAGTCTATCTTTGCATATCATTGCGCAATGACAACGAGACCGTATTTTTTAATATCCGAATTATTATAAAACTCATATCGATGTCAACATTACTATCATCTACTGCTTTTGCAGACTCTAAACCTCATTATGAGCTGTTGGATGGCTTGCGAGGTGTAGCAGCATTACTGGTTGTTTTTTACCATATTTTCGAGGGATTATCTTTTGCTGCAGGGGGAACGCTTATTACAACTATCAATCATGGCTATCTGGCTGTGGATTTCTTTTTTATTCTTTCGGGCTTTGTGATTGGTTATGCTTATGATGACCGTTGGAATAAAAACCTTACACTTGGAAATTTCTTTAAAAGGCGTTTAATCCGTTTGCATCCGATGATTGTTATGGGAGCAGTAATAGGAACCATAACTTATTTTATCCAAGGTAGCGTACAATGGGATGGAACTCATGTTGCAACTTCATGGGTTATGCTTGCTTTGCTTTGTGCCATGTTTTTTATACCTGCAGTTCCTGGAGCTGGTTACGATGTACGCGGTAATGGAGAAATGTTTTCTCTCAATGGTCCCAGCTGGTCACTTTTCTTTGAATACATAGGCAATATTCTGTATGCTTTGTTTATACATCGGCTTTCTAACAAAGCTTTGACTGTATTAGTAGCACTGACTGGTGCTGGACTGGCATGGTTTGCTTTGACGGATGCAGTAGGTTATGGTATGATTGGAGTAGGTTGGACATTGGATGGAATGAATTTTTGGGGAGGACTTTTGCGAATGCTGTTTCCATTTTCTTTAGGAATGTTGCTTTCCCGTAATTTTCGTCCCGTATTTATAAAGGGAGCATTCTGGATTTGCTCTTTAGTTTTGATTGTTCTTTTCTGTGTACCTTATATTGAAGGAAATTCCCCCGTTTGTTTGAATGGAGTTTATGAAATGATTTGTATTGCTTTGATTTTTCCTGTATTGGTGTGGATAGGCGCTTCCGGTAAAACAACTGATAGAAAATCTACACGAGTATGTAAATTTCTAGGAGATATTTCATTCCCATTATATGCCATTCACTATCCGCTTATGTATTTGTTTTATGCATGGCTGATAGAACATAAACTATATACATTGGGCGAAGCTTGGCAGATGGCACTTGTCGTATATATAGGAAGTATTATTTTAGCTTATATATGCTTGAAGTGTTATGATGAACCAATACGTAAAAAATTGATTCAGAAATTCCTTTCTAAATAAGGATAGTCTTTTTCGTTTTTATAGAATAGCCTCCAGTTGCAAGTTCTCTCGCTACTGGAGGCTATTTATTGATTAAGGTGTAGGTTTATGAATCACATTTGTTACATTCGTTGCTGAGATTACTTAAGTAGTCTGCTTTGTATAAGGTAGGAGTTTTTCCTGTATACTGCTTAAACAAAGTACTGAAGTAGCGTGCGGTAGAGAATCCGGTTCGGTCTGCAATTTCCGCAAAGCTCAATTGAGTTGTTTTTATAAGTTTAATGGCTTCTTCCAGTCTGTATTTGTTGATGTATTCATTGGCTCCCATTCCTGTGATTTCTTTTAGTTTGTTGTAAAGAGAAGCACGACTTATGCCTATTTCCTTACATAGCAGTGGAATATCCAATTCCGCATTAGTAATATGTGTTTCAATTGTATGGTTCAGTTTTTTCATAAACAGTTCATCGCCAGTACTGAATGTACTTTCATTGGGTTGAGGTAACACTCCTACACGATGATAATGAGCTTTGATTTGCTCTCTGGAGTACAGCAGATTATATATGATATATATAAGTTCATCCGTTTCAAATGGCTTTTCCAGATAAGCATCAGCTCCTAGTTTACTTCCATATGATCTAGCCGATTCATCGCATTGAGCTGTCAATAGAACGATAGGGATATGGCTGATTTCAGTATTCTCTTTTACGAGTTTGCAAAGCTCAAATCCATTGATGTTGGGCATCATTATATCACTTACAATAATATCAATCTTTTCTTTTTCCAAGACTGTAAGAGCTTCTTTCCCATCCTGAGCTGTTTGTACAGATTTAAATAATCCCTTTAGTTCATCAGATAGGAAATCGGTTAGATTATTATTGTCGTCTACAATCAAAATATTCCATTGTTGGAATTTATCTTTATCTATAGTTGGCTGGGTTATAGCAGTATCTTTCATTAAACTTAAGTCCATCAATTCATTCAGATACGCTTTGGGCTGGCAAGGTTCTTCACTAGGAGTTAGTGTAATAGGGAGTTTAATAAAAAATGTAGCTCCCTTGTCACTGTTATTATATGCTCCGATTTCTCCATGATGCAGTTCGATGAGCATTTTAGCATAAGACAGGCCAATGCCGCTTCCTTCCCGGTTCTGATTACCTTGATAAAAACGCGTAAACAATTTTTTTGAATCGAGTCCATTGATACCGTTACCTTGGTCCGAAATTGAAATTTTGACAAATTTATCGTCTTGACACAATTCCGTTTTCAATAGAATGGTGCCATTTTCTGGACTGTATTTCAGTGCATTAATCAGCAAGTTACTGATAATAATCATCAATTTGTTTTGATCATATACTACTTCAGTTACATTAGGATCTAATTGAAATGAAATCTGAATATTCTTTTCATCGCCTTCATCTATAAAATCTTTGCCTGTATCCTGAAGCCACTGGTTGAGGTTATGTTTATGAAGAAGCAGTTTGCTTTCACCTACCTCCATTTTTCGCACATCCAAAACCATATTTATTAAATCTTTCATTCGCTGTGTTTGCTTATAGATGCGTTTTATGGTCAAATAGTTTTTATCATTTTCTGATAAGTTCTTTAGCAACCTGCCTAATGGCGTATAAATTAAGGTTAAAGGGGTTCTTAATTCATGGCTGATATTAATCAAGAAACGTACTTTTTCTTCATATACATTTTGTTTGTGAAGAATCATTTCTTTTTCCAGTTTGCTTTTTTGACGTTTTAAAAACAATAAAGGTGGAATAGCAAGTATACTCAGGCAAATAATTACCCATAACAATGTAAACCACCATGTTTTATACCAAGGTGGAACAATAGTGAGTGTCAGTACCTTCTGTGGCTGTGTCCATATTCCTTCTTTTGTGTTATAACTAATCCAAATGGGATATGTTCCAACTGCCAATGCTGGAAGAATCAGTTCTGGGGAATAACTTTCAATAGAACTGGTACCAATTTGATACTTGTATATTTTAGTTCTTAATGCGAATCAGCAGTTGAAAACATCTTCTGATTCTTGATTTAAAAGTTTGTAA
>CAJKDC010000014.1 GCA_905198575.1 uncultured Bacteroides sp.
GCAAAGCTACAACCAAACCTCAAAGTGTAAAAGGTGCATTTCTTCGAATGCTTACTCAAAACTGTGGTGAATGTTTAGCTCTTAAATGGTGTAAGTTTGTCACTATAATGATAAGGTGGAGATGTATGGATAAAAAAAGTAGAGACTGTTTTAAAAGATAAAACAATCTCTACTTAAAGTTAAGTGTTATTTTTATAGATTAAACAGAAGGTTGAGGAGCAGCTGGATTGTTATCTGCTTCTGTTATACCTTTGTTTGTTTCCATTTCGCATTGTGGAATACGATAAATCATAATCTGAGATTCTGGTTCCAGATTGAACTGAACAATTGCTTCGTAGTTTGTGTCTTTACGAATAATTGGCTTCTTCAAACGCAGAATATCAAATAAGGCAAAACCCTCACCCCACAATTCCATACGACGCTGCAACCAAATTTCATCCTGCATAGCCTGAGCAGAAGACGCATTGCAAACGTATGATGGATTTCTATAAGTCTTTACAAAGTTTTCTAATGTCTGCTTAGCTGTTGGCAGATTTCCAGACATTGCTTCACCTTCAGCCTTGATTAAATACATTTCTTCCACACGCATTAATGGCCAGTCTTGTGAGTTAGTTGTATTTCCCATTACATCCTGATAAGCACCAAATTTTACATTTGTATAAGGAGCTAAACCAAAATATTCAATAACAGGAGTGCCACCTACTGTTTCATTATCAACTAAAGTAGAAGTTCCTTCAGGAGAAATAAACCACTGTTTGCGAATATCTGTATCTGGAATTTGGTCGTATAAAGCTGAGCTGATATAACGGAATGAACCTGTTAAAGTTGTATATCCATTACCTGTCAATGAACACAAATGAGAAGGCCAGTTAATAATACCTGTTGTTACTACGTCATTATCAGGAGTAATCAATACTCCCCACAACCAAGAACTAGCAGAAGCAGAATTGAATGTCGGCTTAGAAACTTCAGATAAAGATTGCGGAGTACCACCGGCAATAGCTTTTTCTGCGTCTTTTGCGGCTTCAGCCCATTTCTGCATTAACAGATTAGCACGAGCGCGTAAACCATATGCAACAGCCTCATCAATTTGATCTTTGTTAGTACCATTGTCAAAGCCTGCTAATAATTCAATTGCCTGATTCAAATCGTTCATGATTTGATCATATACCTGCTGAACTGTGGCGCGAGGATTAGTCTGCATTTCTTCTTCAGTCATTGTTTCAGTGATAATCGGAACGCAAAGTTCATTCTCATGTCCAGCATATGTAAACTGATAAGTTTGTGCCAAATTCAGGTAGTCATAAGCGCGGGCTGCTAAAGCCTGACCACGATAACGTTTCATAGCTTCATCTTCACTACCTTCAGTTAGTGTTAACACATTATTGGCAGCCTTCATGTGGTTATAGAATGTTTTCCAAATCAATTCATCATCTGCGCTGTTATAAAGACGGTCTGAATAGTTCTGTGCTTTATTAAACCAGTTATAACCAGTTGTTGTACATGGCATATCTTGGCCACCTTGTTCATAAAATTGACTAACGGCAGCTACACCAAAATCGTTATGATAAGTTGTAGCATCATCTGAAATGGTTCCAAACACATTCAGTTTAGCTGCCATTGCATTTACTTCAGCTGTAATCAGGTTTGGACGCTGATCAATGATATCTTCTTTTTGATCACCTCCAACATACTGACCTTCTGGGAACTTATCCAAATCGCAAGATGCTAATAATAAAGTTGTGCTTGCGAATATTAAATATTTGTTTGTCATTTTCATATTATTCTAAATAGAATTAACAGATTAGAAATTTAATGAGATACCACCAGAAATTGTACGGATTGGTGAATAAACATTATCAGCAGCAACATATCCCTGACGTGGATCTAAACCTTTTCGAGCAGTCAGCAATGCAACATTGTCCGCAACAAAGTATAAGCGAATACCATCAATCTGTAACTTGCGAGTCAATGACTTCGGCAGTGTATAGCCGAAAGTAATGTTCTGTAAGCTAAGATAATCAGAGCTTGTTAACCAGCGATCTGATAAATTATTTGTGTATAAATCTTTCACATTCATACGTGGTACATTAGTGTTCTTGTTCTCTGAAGTCCAGGCATTCAACATATCCACATGCATAGCTTTTCCAGTTGCATCTATTCCCATTAAGTCTTGATATGTATAGTCCAAAATGCGTCCTCCCAATTGATATGCAAATACAATTGAGAAATCAAAACCGTGGAATGTTAGACTAGTACCAAAACCGCCATATACTTTCGGCAGAATATCACCGGTAGCAAAACGGTTAGATGCTGCTTCTGAATAAGAAGTTGTAACTGTTTCTCCAGCAGCATTGGGCTCAGTCAAAGCCCACTGGCTTTCACCTGTTTCCGGATTTACGCCTACATATTTAGGCAGATACAATTGATACATTGATTCACCTTCACGATAGATACGGCTACCATCAATTAATTGTCCATTCAACTCAGGAGCCAATTCCAATACTTTGTTCTTGAAGTGAGTTAAGTTCAAAGTAATATCCCAAGTAAAGTTTTTTGTATTAATGAGACTTGAACTTAAATCTAATTCAACACCACGGTTCACCATAGAGCCCACATTTTCTGGGAAACGAGAGTATCCCATAGAAGGAGCAACCGGCTTAAAGTAAAGCATGTCTGTAGTCTTGCGTGAGAAATATTCTACAGCACCACTCAACTTTCCTCCCCAGAAAGTAAAGTCGAAACCTGTATTAAAACTATGTGAAGTTTCCCATGTAATATCCGGATTACCTTTATAATAAAGAGAGGTTGAGAAGTCACCGTTACTGTTTGCTAATGTGTATTGATCCTTATATGGATAATAGTTGCGATACAGACCACCTTCGTACATCAGGTTATCATTACCTTGCAGACCGTAACTAATTTTGAATTTCAACATATCAATCCACTTCAGGTTTTCCAAGAAAGCTTCTTTATTCATCAACCAACCTGCACCAACTGACCAGAAATTACCCCAACGATTATCAGGGTGGAAAGCAGAAGATGCATCACGACGATAAGATGCAGAACCAAAGTATTTGCCATCATAATCATACTGTACACGGAACAACCAACCTTCAGTTGCATAGCTGTTTGTATATGAAGCATTATTTTGGTTCAGGATACCATTATTCAATTCAGGAACATCTGGATTGTAGATTTTTTTGCGTGAACCATAAATATACTGGTATTTGTAATTATAGTTTTCATGACCAGCTAATACATCCAAATTATGTACATCATTGAATGTCTTGTTATAAGTCAACAAATATTGTTGGTTAGTACTGAAAGTACGTTCTGATGTTAAACTAATGAGACCTCCTACACCACTAGTTTCTGAATACTGTCCATAAAATGGATTCACCATATTACTAGAACGTACATTATTAGCATCTACACCAATATTAATTTTTGCTTTGATACCGCCCCAAATGTCGATATCAGCAAACCATTTTCCACTAACAACATCACCTGAATATTTCATCATATCCAGCATGTAGCTTGCTAACGGGTTTGCATTTGGAATAACATTTTCACGAGAGAAGTTTGTATCTGAACCATAGTCATAACGTAAATAACCACGGTCATCAGTCATAATATTTCCTGCAGCGTCACGGATGTACATCGGATAAATCGCACCCATAATATTAGCTGCATAGAAAGCGTTCGCATTTGAAGTACCACCCTCTGTATCTTGCTCACGACTATCATAATGTGTAAACGAAATGTTACCTCCCATTTTCAGCCAAGGTTTTACTTGATAATCTGCTTTCAAACGAGCTGAATAACGTTGGAAACCTGAGTTTGGAACAATACCCTGATCATCCAGATAACCAGCAGACATATAGTAGTTCATTTTGTCGTTTGCACCACTTACACTCAAGTTATACTCCTGACGTGTATTATTCTCAAACAACTCATCACTCCAATTATCAGGTCTATAATAATATGTACCGTCAGAATAGCCTAATGTCGCATTTGGATTCAATTTGCCATCCATACCAATTAATTGTTCACCATTAGGAATAGTGAAAACCTGATATCCCAAATATTTTGAAGATAACATTGCTTGGTTGGCATAAGCATTAGCATTAACCAAATCCCCAGCAGCTGCATAGCCTTTCAAATCTCCATTATAGATAGCAGAATAGGACATCTCATAGAATTTGCCCGGATCTGTTATTGTTTCGTATGAAGGAACTCCACGCTTATTTACTCCCCATTTTGCATCGAAGGTCACACGAGCATCACCAGTTTGACCACGCTTAGTTGTAATCAAGATAACACCGTTAGCACCACGAGCACCATACAGTGCATTTGATGCAGCATCTTTCAAAACAGTCATAGATTCAATATCAGATGTACTGATAGCTGAAATCTCACCGTCATATGGAACACCATCAACAACATACAAAGGCTTGTTGCTTGCTGAGATAGAACCAATACCACGGATACGAACTTCTGCGTCTTTACCAGGCTGTCCTGTGTTACTAGTAGTTTGCACACCGGCTACCTGACCAGCCAAAGCATTTGTTACATTAGAAGTCTGACGAGAAGTAATTTTTTCATTTTTAATAGTTGCAGCTGAACCTGTAAAAGCAGACTTTTTGGCAGTACCATAAGCAACAACCATTACCTCATCCAACTGTTCTGCATCAGAATGTAAAATTACATTCATTTCAGATTTAATGTTCAATTCCTGGCTTTTCATTCCGATGAATGAAATTACCAAAGTTTTGGCAGAACTTACAAGATGATATAACTGCGTAAATAATTAAATAGATATGAGTTCTATCTATTCAAAAAAATGATGCATATAACTTGAAGATTAATTTTGGATATGAATTTTCTACCAAATTTCTACTGCAAATTATCATTGCACTAAAAATTCATTGATTCGTCAAACTTATATTTCTTTATATTGATTTTTTATAAGATAAAAACTAACTTTGTGAATAAACACTTTTGCAAGATGAGAAAATATCCTGTTGGTATACAAAGTTTTGAAAGCCTTCGTAAAGAAGGGTATCTATATATAGATAAGACAGAACTTATTTATCGTTTGATTTCAACTGGTAAATATTACTTTTTGAGCCGTCCTAGGCGATTTGGGAAAAGTTTATTGATTTCTACGATTGAAGCTTATTATTCAGGACAAAAAGAGTTATTTCAAGGATTATTTATAGACGGGACAGAAAAGAACTGGATTTCTTATCCCATTTTACATTTTGATCTGAGTGCACAAAAGTATGATTCAGCAGAAAGTCTTTATGATATATTGAATGATATACTTGCAAAATGGGAAAAAAAATATGGAACAGAACCCAGTGAGGTTTCTCTTTCTTTACGATTTCAGGGAATAATCCAAAGAGCGGCAGAAAAGGCCGGAAAGGGCGTTGTTATTCTGGTAGATGAATATGACAAGCCCATGCTTCAAGCAATAGGAAACGATAATTTGCAGAATACCTACCGTGATACATTGAAAGCTTTTTATGGAGCACTGAAAAGTAAGGATCAATATATTCAGTTTGCTTTACTGACAGGGGTTACTAAATTCAGCAAAGTAAGTATATTCAGCGACTTAAATAATCTGATGGATATATCTTTTGACAAACGATATGCGGAACTTTGCGGAATAACGGAGAATGAAATTCACACCTGGCTGGAAGAGGATTTGTATGATTTGGCTGCTAATACTAATATGAGTTATGAGCAGGTATGTACATCTTTAAAAGAGCGCTATGACGGCTATCATTTTACAGAAGATTCAAATGGGTTATATAATCCGTTCAGCCTTTTGAATACTTTTGCCAGAATGAAGTTTGGGAATTATTGGTTTGAAACAGGAACTCCCAGCTATTTGGCACAGTTGCTTAAACAAAACAAATATAATTTGACCCGCCTTTCCAATGAAGTCGTTACAAATGATTTACTGAATGGGATAGACACATTAGCAAACAGTCCTATTCCGGTGTTATATCAAAGCGGTTATCTTACAATTAAAGATTATAATTCTCGTTTCAATGTTTACACGTTGGGATTTCCTAACAAAGAGGTTGAAGAAGGTTTCATCAGTTATTTATTGCCATATTATGCTCATGTCCAGCCTGCCGAATCAGCATTTCAGATCATGAGTTTTATTGATGAAATAGAAAAAGGAAAAATAGAAGCATTTTTTTTACGTTTGCAAAGTTTTTTTGCAGATACTCCTTATGAGATGATACGTGATTTAGAGTTACATTACCAAAACGTATTATTTATTTTGTTTAAACTCTTGGGGTTCTATACAGAAGCTGAATACCATACTTCTGATGGACGAATTGATTTACTGGTAAAAACAGGTAAGTTTATTTATTTGATGGAATTTAAACTGGAAGGTACAGCAGAGGAAGCTTTGGCGCAGATAAATGAAAAACATTATGCAATTCCTTTTCAGGCGGACGGAAGAAGGATTTTTAAAATTGGTGTGAATTTTAGCAGCAAAACTAGGAATATTCAAAAATGGATTGTAGAAGAAATATAAATATACAACCATTCACCCAAGTGTATATAAAAAGTATACACTTGGGTATAAATGTTAATTTAATCAAAGATTAAAAACACATTAAAGCATTGCTTTGCGTAAATCCCGAACAATGCTTTCGGGAAATACATCGCTATATATCTGAGTTGTCTTGATGCTTTTATGTCCCAGCAACTTTTGAACAGTTGTTATATTTACGCCATTATATATTAATAAGGTTGCATTTGTATGACGTGCCGTATGAAAGGAAAAATGTTTTTTGATACCAGCCAGGTTACCTATTTGTATAAGTATCTTGTTCACTGCTGGATTTGGAGGCAGGTCAAACAGTTGATTCAAGTCTTTGTATTTCTGTAAAAGAGCTAAAGCTTTTCCTTGAAAGAGCAAGGCCAATGGGAGCCGTACCTCTATATCTGTCTTTTGGGTACGAAAGACCAACCACTTTTGCTTGTCTATAACGATAATATTGGAAGAGCGTATCTGAATGAAATCCGAATAACGCAAGCCTGTATAACAGCAAAATAAAAAAGCATCTAAAACACGGCCTTTGCGGGACTGTTGTAGCTTTAATTGAAGTTCTTCAAGTTTTTGAATCTCCTGTGGTAATAAAAAAGTATGCCTGCTGATATTGGTTCTTATCTTGTAGTTCTTAAATGGAGAACAGGTCATGTAACCTCGTTTGATACTTTCATTTATAATTGATTTAAGATGTTTCATGTGTTTAGCAATAGTATTGACTGCATAGTTTTTACTTCTTAGATATTGCTCGAAGTTTGTTAGCATGGTATAAGTCAAGTCGGTAAACTTTAATTTTGGAAAGAACTGCTCTAATAAATTTAGTGTAGTATTCAGATTCCTTTTTGTGCTTTCTTTTTTATCTGAGTTTTCTACCCAATTTCTACTTAGGTCAAAAAAAGAAATAGATTTATACTCTTTCCCTCCCTTAACATGATACTTAAAGGTTCCCAGGTCAATAGGAATACCCATTTTCCATAATTCAAGCTCTTTCCATTCCAATTGGAGTATATATTCATAAAGCAAACGATTAAGTTCAGTATGGTGAGGGTGATTAACTACTTCTCTTTTGTGATTGCTCCAGTTTTCTGGTTTTATATAAATATGCGATGAAAAATATATTTTTCTGCCGTTCAAATAGGCTTCTATCTGAACTAACGCTTTACCTTCATTATTTAACTTTCCTTTACGATTAAAAACAGGTCTGAATGAAATTTTTTTCATGTCACAAAGAATAAAAATAGAATTAATAATTAAAAAGATTTATAGAATTGAACTTTGACAATAATAGCGTTTTTGGAGCTTCATGTGATATTTATGATTTATATATTCGTGTTTTTTGAGATAGAAGCGTTAAAAAGCAGTTTTTTTTATCGAATTTGAAGAAAACTATCACAAATGTATAGGTTGTTTTAATTTTATTAGTATTTTTGCAAACCGTTAGAGTAAATGAATTTTTATTAAATCTAAATTTAAACTTTAAGAGAGAATTTTATGAAAAGAAAATTGATGCTGTTGATGACCTTCCTATTTATAGGTATTGGTCTGGTAACTGCTCAGGTTTCAAAAGTAACCGGTGTTGTTACTTCTGAAGAAGAGGGTTTACCTGTAGTGGGCGCATCCGTTTTAGTAAAAGGTACTACTATAGGTACTGTAACTGACATGGATGGTAAGTTTACATTGACAAACGTGCCAAGTTCTGCCAAGACTTTGGTAATTTCATTCATCGGAATGAAAAGCCAGGAATTGAACATTAAATCTGAAATGAAAGTTGTGTTGCATTCTGATGCTGAAGTTTTGGATGATGTGGTGGTGGTTGCTTATGGTACAGCAAAGAAATCTTCTTTCACAGGATCTGCTGCTGCAGTGAGCGGTGAGAAGATTGCTAAGATGCAGGTTTCTTCTGTATCGAAAGCTCTTGAAGGTGCAGCTGCCGGTGTTCAGGTTATCAGTACTAGTGGTCAGCCGGGTGAAAACTCTAAAATACGTATCCGTGGTATCGGCTCATTCAGTGCTTCTTCAGCTCCTTTGTATGTGGTAGATGGTATGCCATACGAAGAAGATGCAGTGAATGCTATTAACCCTGCTGATATCGAAAGCATGTCTATCCTGAAAGATGCTGCTTCTGCAGCTTTGTATGGTTCACGTGCTGCAAATGGTGTGGTAATGATTACTACTAAAAAAGGTTCTTCTGAGAAATCAAGCGTAACTCTGGATGCTCGTTGGGGTGTTAATACACGTGCTATCCCAGAATATGATATCATGAAAGATCAGAGAGGATATGTAGGAACTGCATGGAGTGTACTGAAAAATCAGACAGGTGATGGCCAGCAGGCTTCTAAAGATTTGATTAATAGTATTGGTTATAACCCATTTATTGGTGTTCTTAATGATCAGATGGTTTCTGCTGACGGTGTCGTTTCATCTGCACAGTTACGTCACAATGATGATTGGGCTGATGCTGCATTACACAATGGTATGCGTCAGGAATATAACATCAGCTTGCAGGGTGGTAGCAAAAAAACTACTCACTTCTTGTCTTTGGGTTACCTGAATGATGAAGGTATCTTGCGTAATACTGACTTTGAACGTATTTCTACTCGTGCTAATATTACTCATAACGTTAATAAGTATATTGACTTGAGTGGTAACTTGGCTTACTCTAGAAGTGAAAAGAATGCAGGACAGGCTGAAGGTGCAAGCTTGAGTAACTATTCGAATGCATTTATGTTTACTCAGCAGATTGCTCCTATCTATCCGGTTTATGCTTATGATGAAAATGGCGTAAAACAGTATGATGAGGACGGAAATGTAATCTATGACTTCGGTGATGGTACTTACAGTACACGTATGGGTGGTTTCAGTAACCAGAACGTTGCTGCGAACTCAAACTTGGATGTACACCGTACTTTGAACGATAACTTTAACGGTCGTGCTACTGTTAACTTGAATCTTTTCGAAGGTTTCAAATTGACTGCTAATATGGGTTATGACTTGATGAATCAGGTTCGTACAGACCATATGAACCAGTTGTATGGTGATGCTGCTAATGTAAACGGACGTACTTATAAATATAATATCCGTTCACAGGCTTTCACAGCTAACCAGATTGCAAGCTATGCTAAATCATTTGGCAAACACTCTTTTGATGTAATGGCCGGACATGAGTCTTACTCTTACATCTATAGCTATCAGTATACTCATAAGTATAACTTCTATACTATTGGTAATCCTGAATTTAACAATGCTATCACAATGAGTGATATGAGCTCTTATACGAATGAGCACAGCATGGAAAGTTACTTCGGTAGAGCTAACTATAACTATGCAGACAAATACTATCTGTCAGCTAGTATCCGTACAGATGCTTCTTCAAAATTCCATCCGGATAACAGAAGAGGTACTTTCTGGTCAGTAGGTGGTTCTTGGCGTCTGACTCAGGAAGAGTGGTTGAAAGATGTAGAATGGTTGAGTGACTTGAAACTGAAAGCTAGTTACGGTACTCAGGGTAACGATGGTATCCTCGATGCTTATGGTGATTTGGTTTATCAGCCTTATTTACAGCAATATGCAATCTCTAACAATAACGGTCAGTTCTCTGTTGTTGAAACATATCGTGGTAATAAAGATCTTACTTGGGAAAAGAGTAAGAATTTGAACGTGGGTGTTGAGTCAGGATTCTTCCATAACCGTTTGAAATTCGAAATGGAATACTTCTTGAAGAAAACTTCGGACATGTTGTATAATATGCCTTATCCTATTTCTTCTGGTATTTCATATATCCCAATGAACTTGTTGGATATGAAGAATCAGGGCGTTGAATTCACAATCTCTGGTACTCCGGTACAGACTGCAGATTTTGTATGGAATGTATCATTCAACGGAACTCATTATAGAAACAAAATTGTTAGTTTGCCGGAAGAGAAGAGAAAAGAAGGTATTATTCACGGTACTTCATCATTGTTCCGTCTGACTGAAGGTGGCTCTATCTATGATGTCTATACTTATGAATATGCTGGCGTAAATCCTGAAAATGGTGCTGCTCAGTGGTATAAAAACGAATTGGATGAAAATGGTAATATCATTGGTCGTACAGTAACTGAAGATTATAATCAGGCTGATAAATATGACTTGGGTACTACATTGCCAGACTTCCAGGGTGGTTTCTCTATGGACTTTACTTACAAGAACTTTGATTTGTCTATAGCTACAAACTTCCAGATTGGTGGTCAGTTGTATGATAGTATGTATGCAAACTTTATGCATGCAGGTAGTGATATGGGTTCAAACTGGCATAATGATATCTTGAATGCATGGACTCCTGAAAATACAAATACTGATGTTCCTATCATGGACGGTGCGCAGAATTCAAACCAGCAGTCTTCTCGTTTCTTGATTGATGCTTCATATTTCAACATCCGTTCTATCTCTTTGGGCTATACTTTCCCGAAAAACTGGATGAAAGCTATTCAGGCAAACTCTGCAAGAATTTATGTTTCTGCTGATAACGTAGCTATGTTCTCAAAACGTAAAGGTTTGGACCCACGTCAGTATGAATATGGTTATTCTGCAGCAAACTATTCTGCAATCCGTGCGATTTCGTTTGGTGTTAACTTAAACTTTTAATTAAAGACAATTATGAAATATACTAAATATATTGGAATTTTAGCAGCAGCTTTCATGATGAGTTCTTGTGGAGAGGATTTCCTTGATAAAGAACCAAGTGAAAACGCTTCTGCAGAGCAGATTCAAGATGCAATTGAGCATGATCCGACTGCAATCCAGGCATATATCACAGGTTATTACAAAAACTTGTTTGCTCCTGAAGCACAGCAGAGCCATGATGACTTTGGTTTGAAGGCTTTCGAATTGGCTACAGATTTGATGGGTGATGACATGGCTTATAAAACTCAGCACTTCTTTGTTTATGACTATCTGCTGGATAACCGTGGTTCTTCTTATCGTAGACCGACTACTTGCTGGCAGGAACTTTATGCCGTAATCAGTGGTGCCAATGAGGTTATTAAAAACTTGGCTTCTATGGCTGAAGATGGTGATGAAACTGTAGAAAAAATGCTGGGTCAGAGCTATGCTGTTCGTGCATATTGTTATTTTTGGTTAATTAACTTGTATCAGCAACCATACGAATGGAATAAAGATAAACCGGGTATTCCTGTTTATACAGAAACAGAAACTCGCTTGGAACGTGTTCCTGTAGGTGAAGTTTATCAGCAGATTCTTTCTGATATCGACAAAGGTTATAACTTCCTGAAAGGTAAAGGTATTTCAAGTAAGTCTGAAATTAATGAATATGCTGCTGCTGCAATGTATGCTAACATCTTGTCATTCGTAAACGATTATCCTGATCAGTGGAACAAAGTTGCAGAATATGCAACAATTGCTACTCAGGGTGGTACTTTGATGACTGGTGATGCATTGCTTTCTGGATTTAATGACCTGAGCTTGAGTGAAGTGCTTTGGGGAGCAGATATTAACTCTGAAACCAATACTTTCTATGCTTCATTCATGAGTAATATTGACCCATACGGACCGGGTTATGGTGGTGCACTGGGTAACTACAAAATGATTGCCAGCGATTTGTATGATAAGATTGCGGACAATGATATCCGTAAAAAATGGTTTGGCGTAGAAGTAGGTGAGAAAGATCCTCATTACTCATTGAAACAGTATATTCAGTGCAAGTTTGTAGACGTTGGTTCAAAAGGTACAGGTGATACTTTCTGCTCGGATTATATTTACTTCCGTACAGGTGAAATGTATTTCGTAGCTGCAGAAGCTTTGTATCGTGCAGGTAAACCGGGTGAAGCCAAGACGATGTTGGAAACTGTGATGAAAACTCGTATTCCTGACTACACTTGTAACCTGACCGGTGATGATTTGCTGAATGAAATCATGATTCAGAAACGTATTGAAATGTGGGGTGAAGGACGTCGTTTGTTTGATATGAAACGTCGTGGTGAAGCTCTTGACAGAACAAAAGCAATCAACCACAGTTCAATCTCACCGAAGAATGTTCCGGCTGGTGATAAATTGTTTATCTATCAGATTCCTGATAAAGAAATCAATGCTAACTCAGCTATCACTCCTCAGAATGATTAATTGAGAATGTTCTGATATAAAAAAGAGCACACCTGAAGATGCGGGTGTGCTCTTTTTGTTTATATTTGCGATGTTTACAATACTATATATAGCTGAATGAAAGAATTTGTGATATCTGAAGCGCAGACTGAGAGAGCTGCGTTGGTGGGTTTGATTACACAGACCCAGAATGAACGTAAAACGAATGAGTATCTGGATGAACTTGCTTTCCTGGCTGAGACAGCCGGGGCAGAGGTCGTAAAACGATTTACGCAGAAGCTGGATACGCCTAATTCCGTAACTTATGTAGGAAAAGGAAAGCTTCAGGAAATAAAGGAATATCTGCTGCAGCAGGAAGAGCTGGAACAGGAAGTGGGTATGGTGATTTTTGATGATGAGCTTTCGGCTAAGCAGATTCGGAATATTGAAAACGAATTGAAAGTGAAAATTCTGGACCGTACTTCCTTGATTCTGGATATTTTTGCAATGCGGGCCCAGACTGCCAATGCCAAGACTCAGGTAGAGTTGGCTCAATATAAATACATGCTTCCACGTCTGCAGCGCTTGTGGACACACTTGGAGCGTCAGGGTGGTGGTTCCGGTGCCGGAGGTGGTAAAGGTTCTGTAGGTCTTCGTGGTCCGGGTGAAACACAGTTGGAAATGGACCGTCGTATCATTTTGAACCGTATGGCTTTGCTGAAACAGCGTTTGGCTGAGATTGATACGCAGAAAACTACTCAACGTAAGAATAGAGGCCGCCTTATTCGTGTTGCACTTGTTGGATATACCAATGTGGGTAAATCAACCTTGATGAATCTTATGGCAAAGAGTGATGTATTTGCCGAAAACAAACTGTTTGCTACACTGGATACTACGGTGCGTAAGGTTATTATAGAGAATTTGCCTTTCTTGCTGTCGGATACAGTAGGGTTCATCCGTAAGTTGCCTACCGACTTGGTTGACTCTTTCAAATCGACTTTGGATGAGGTTCGTGAGGCTGACTTGCTGATGCATGTGGTTGATATCTCACACCCTGATTTTGAAGAACAGATTCAGGTTGTAGAAAAAACAATTTCTGATTTGGGAGCTGGTGGCAAACCTACCATGATTGTTTTCAATAAAATAGATGCTTATACTTATATTGAAAAGGATGAGGATGATTTGACTCCGAAAACCAAGGAAAATATTACGTTGGACGAGCTGATGCATACTTGGATGGCAAAGATGAATGACAACTGTATTTTTATCTCTGCACGTAACAAGACTAACATAGATGAACTGAGGGATTTGCTGTATAAAAAAGTGCGCGAATTGCATGTACAGAAATATCCTTATAACGACTTCCTTTATCAGACATACGAAGAGTAGTCATAAATTTTTTGTAAAATGAAAGAGTATCGTTCGTTGACAGAAACTGAAATTGCCCAGTTAAGTCAGCAGGGCTGTACAGCTGCATGCTGGACTGATGTGAAAGTGGCAACGGAGTTTAAACCAGACTATGTGAAGAACACTCGTTTCTCTGGAATGGTGAAACTGGGTGTTTTTGAAGGGGAATTTTTATTACCTGGAGGTCTGGTAAAGCATGCTGGTTTACACTATGTTACTTTGCATAATGTGACAGTAGGTGATAATTGTTGCATTAAGAACGTCAAAAACTATATTGCCAACTATGAGATAGGCGATTCTGTCTTTATAGAGAATGTAGATGTTATTCTGGTAGATGGTATCAGCAAGTTTGGCAATGGGGTAGAGGTTTCTGTTTTGAACGAGACTGGAGGAAGAGAAGTCGTGATGCACGACAGGCTGTCTGCGCATCAGGCTTATATCATGGCTTTATACAGGCATCGGCCGTTGCTGATAGAGCGGATGAAGCATATTATAGAGAATTATGCAGAGTCAGTAGCAGCAGAATATGGAACGATAGGAAATCATGTGACAATTGTGGATGCCGGCTGTATTAAGAATGTACGTATTGGTGATTATTGCAAGATAGAAGGAGCAGGCCGTTTGCAGAACGGTAGTATAAACAGTAACCACTATGCTCCTGTACATATCGGATATGGTGTGATTTGTGATGATTTCATTCTTTCAAGTGGTTCGAGTGTTGAGGATGGAACTATGCTGACGCGTTGTTTCGTAGGACAGGCATGTCATTTGGGACATAACTATTCGGCTTCCGATTCGCTTTTCTTCAGTAACTGTCAGGGAGAAAATGGAGAGGCTTGTGCTATCTTCGCTGGACCGTTTACAGTAACTCACCACAAGTCTACTTTGCTTATTGCCGGTATGTTTTCGTTCATGAATGCGGGATCGGGCTCTAATCAGAGTAATCACATGTATAAGTTGGGACCTATTCATCAGGGCATGTTGGAACGGGGCGCCAAGACGACTTCTGATTCGTATTTGCTGTGGCCAGCGCGTATCGGAGCTTTTTCTTTGGTGATGGGAAGACATGTAGCGCATCCTGATACTACCGATTTGCCTTTTTCTTACTTAATTGAACAAAAGAATACGACCTATTTGGTGCCTGGCGTAAACTTACGCAGTGTAGGTACAATTCGTGATGCCCAAAAATGGCCTAAACGCGACAAACGTACGGATAGGGATTTGCTTGACCAGATTAATTTTAATCTGTTGAGCCCTTATACGATTCAGAAGATGCTTAAAGGGCGGCATATCTTGAAGGAACTGGCAAGAGTGTCGGGTGAAACTTCTGAAACGTATGCTTACCAAAGTGCTAAAATAAAGAATGCTTCTTTGAACAAGGGTATCGGCTTTTACGAAACAGCGATAAAGAAATTTCTGGGTAATTCCGTGATTAAAAGACTGGAAGGACTGGAATTTGCTGATGATGCTACTATACGTGAACGGTTAAAGCCGGATACTTCTATAGGTACGGGAGAATGGGTGGACATTTCGGGGCTGATTGCACCTAAAAGCGAGATAGAGCGGCTGATGGATGATGTTGAAACAGGGGCATTGTTTTCTGTAGAACAGATTCACGATCGTTTTGCATCCATGCATGCTAATTATTATACCTATGAGTGGACTTGGGCTTACGAAAAAATGCAGGAGTTTTATGGTTTGGATGCAGACCGTATAACTGCCCGAAATATTGTTGCTATTGTAAAAGGCTGGAAGGAGGCTGTTATTGGATTGGATAAGCTTCTCTATGAGGATGCTAAAAAGGAATTTTCTTTAAGTTCGATGACTGGTTTTGGAGCTGACGGTAGCCGGAAAGAAAAAATACTGGATTTTGAACAGGTAAGAGGTGATTTTGAAAACAATCTTTTTGTAACTGCTGTAATGGAGCATATTCGTGTAAAAGAAGAATTGGGTAATGAGCTGATTTCCCGGTTGGAGCATTTGTTGTAATTGGAAGAAAATGAATTTGCGTTGGCTTATTTTGATGATATGCCTGATAGGGTGTAATCTGGTATCTTGGGCTTCTTTAGAGAAAGAGGGTGATATTCCTACATTTGTTACTGCGAATACCCGTCAGATTGAGGTGGAGCAGATTAATATGATGCAGGACCGGACAGAAGTGTTGGTACGGCTTTGGGGAAATCCAGGTAGTAAAATAACTATAGATCCTCATATGGCTCTTGTTGCGGAGGGAAAGCATTATACGCTGACAGGTATCGAGGGAGTTGACCCGACTTTTGGTTCTGAGTTTTATCCTGAAAGCGGTGAGATAGGTTTGTATTTGTTGTTTCCGCCTCTGCCTGCTAATACTTTAACTGTTGATTTGATAGAAGGGGATGGTGGATGGAAAATTTGGGGGATACAAGTAAAGGGAAACGAACCTTATGTATATGTCCCTTCTTTTTTGACATCCCGGCAAATGGATTTTACTGCTCCTTTACCAGCAGCTGACTTGCATCCGGGAAGAACGATCATAAATGGATACTTGTTAGGGTATACTGAAGATATGCAGGTGGAACTGAATCTGCATCTGCATGACTGGCTGTTTGCCAATGAATGGGGATATCCTATTGAGGTAAATGAGGACGGTTCATTCCATGTAGAGCTGAATCTGTTATTGTCAGGAGGGGCTACTCTTCGTGTGAATCAGAGCGAACTTCCATTGTTTTTACAGCCTGGCGATGAAATGATGCTATATGTGCATTTGCCCATATTAAGTATGGCTGGCAGCAGATTGTTGGGGGAACATTACCGGGAAAGGCAGAAGGTGTGGTTTGATGCCCGTACTGCCCCTATTAATACAGAATTAGCTACGTGGGGATATCCTTTGTCTGTTTATTCAGCTGCTAATTATAATAAAGAATTATGCTTGTCTGGAGAAAAAAATCAAGTAAAGTATGTCTGGAGGAAGTTCATTAAAGAAAGAAATCGTATCTTGAAAGATAATCGCTTGAGCGAGGCATGCCGGACTTATTTGCTGGTAAATCTTGAAATGGAAGCTTTCCTAGCTTTTGCTTCGGGAGCGTTTTCGGGAGGTGAGCTGAACAATCAGCTGGAACAGAAGTTGATGGATTTATCGTTTATTCATTCTCTTTATATAGGATATGGACGTCAGTATTATGCTTACTTGCAAACCATTGAGAAACGGTATCCGGATAAACTGAAACTACCTGACGTGTGGAGTGATTTAAAAAAAGTGCATCCTTTTTGCGAACAACTGATGAAAAACAGACCTTTGTCTGATTCCGATAAAAATGAATTGCAGCACATTCATGTGCCTGAGCTGGCTCAGTATGTAGCTGAAGTCAACAAGCAAGTTGAAGCGGAAATAGGTGCTTTGGAGGCGATGGATGGCTTTGCGGTTTTGCAAACTGACACAGTTTTGTCCGGACAAGAAATGCTTCGGCAATTGGTGAAAAACTATCATGGACAAGTCGTAGTGGTGGATTTTTGGGCTACCTGGTGTGCGCCTTGCCGAAAAAGCATGCCGGCAGTTTCGGCTTTGAAGAAGCAGTTGTCTGGAGAAAAATGTGTTTTTATTTACCTTACAGGACCTGATTCTCCGGAAAAAATTTGGAGTACAGCTATCAAGCAAATGCATGGTATCCATGTACGGCTTACGCAAAAGCAGTGGAAAGAGTTGGGGGCAGCTTATGGGATTACGGGGATTCCTGCTTATTTAATAATGGATAAACGCGGAGAACTGTATCGGCAATTTGTGGGATTCCCAGGTACTACTACATTGAAACAGACTATTTTAAAACTTTTGAAATAAAATCTGAATGCTTTTTTATCCCAATTAAGGAAAAATTTCAATAATACTTTGTAACTTTGCTTGCAGATAACTAATTAATAACATTACAAATATATGGCAACACCTGAATTTAAGTATCAGCCAATGTTCGAACACGGACATGATACTACTGAATACTATTTGCTTACAAAAGACTATGTGTCAGTAAGCGAGTTTGAAGGAAAACCTATCCTGAAAATTGAAAAGGAAGGTTTGACTGCAATGGCTAATGCAGCTTTCCGTGATGTTTCTTTCATGTTGCGCCGCTCGCATAACGAACAGGTAGCTAAGATTCTGACCGATCCGGAAGCTAGTGACAATGACAAGTATGTAGCTCTTACTTTCTTGCGCAATGCTGAAGTAGCTGCTAAAGGTGTATTGCCTTTCTGTCAGGATACTGGTACAGCTATCATTCATGGTGAAAAAGGTCAGCAAGTATGGACTGGCTATTGCGATGAAGAAGCTCTTTCTTTGGGTGTTTACAAAACTTATACTGAAGAAAACCTGCGTTATTCACAGAATGCTCCGCTGACAATGTATGAAGAGGTAAATACTCGCTGCAACTTGCCGGCTCAGATTGACATCGAAGCTACTCAGGGTATGGAGTATGAATTCTTGTGTGTAACCAAGGGTGGTGGTTCTGCCAACAAGACTTATCTGTATCAGGAAACTAAGGCTATCTTGAATCCTGCTACTTTGGTTCCTTTCTTGGTTGAAAAGATGAAGACACTGGGTACTGCAGCTTGTCCTCCTTACCACATCGCATTCGTAATCGGTGGTACTTCAGCTGAAAAGAACTTATTGACAGTGAAATTGGCTTCTACCCGTTTCTACGATAATTTGCCTACTACAGGTAATGAATACGGACGTGCTTTCCGCGATGTAGAATTGGAAAAACAAGTACTGGAAGAAGCACACCGCATCGGCTTGGGTGCTCAGTTTGGTGGTAAATACTATGCACACGATGTTCGTATCATCCGTCTGCCTCGTCACGGTGCTTCTTGTCCGGTTGGTTTGGGCGTTTCTTGTTCTGCTGACCGTAACATCCGTTGTAAAATCAACAAAGATGGTATTTGGATTGAAAAATTGGATTCAAACCCAGGTGAACTGATTCCGGAAGAATTGCGTCAGGCTGGCGAAGGTAATGCAGTACGTATTGACTTGAATCGTCCGATGTCAGAAATTTTGGCTGAATTGGATAAATATCCTGTTGCAACTCGTCTGTCTTTGAACGGTACAATCATTGTAGGCCGTGATATTGCTCACGCAAAACTGAAAGAACGTCTGGATCGTGGCGAAGATTTGCCTCAGTATATCAAAGACCATCCTATTTACTATGCTGGTCCTGCAAAAACTCCTGCTGGTATGGCTTGTGGTTCTATGGGCCCGACAACTGCCGGACGTATGGACCCGTATGTTGACTTGTTCCAGAGTCATGGCGGTTCTATGATTATGTTGGCTAAGGGTAACCGTAGTCAGGCTGTAACCGATGCTTGTAAGAAACATGGTGGTTTCTATTTGGGTTCTATCGGTGGTCCTGCTGCTATCCTGGCTCAGAATAACATTAAGAGCATTGAATGTGTAGAATATCCTGAATTGGGTATGGAAGCTATCTGGAAGATTGAAGTGGAAGATTTCCCTGCATTTATTCTGGTTGATAACAAGGGTAATGACTTCTTCAAACAGATTAAACCTCGTTGCACAGGAAACTGCAAATAATAAACTTGTAGGTACTTAACCGAGTTTTGACGATATAATAAATCCCGCTGGAAATGTCTTACAAAACATTTCTGGCGGGATTTTTTTATTATGACATCTTGGCTGTTGAAGCATGTTTCCACATACGGTATACATAATAAGCGCAGTGGGTAAATGCAAAAATAAAAGATATGGTAAGCAATATTTTGCTTTCGTTCCAGCCAACGGTCTGTTGATGCCATAGGCCAGTAATGATGCATAACACAGAAAGGGTTACTCCCAGCATATTCAGGACATTACTTCCTTTCCGGTTAGGAACATGTCCTTCCAGTTTACTGTGCTTGATGCCGTAGCAAGCGTAAATATCCAAACCTATCAGCATCCATAAAACCAGGCGAATCCATGTGTCGGCAGGAAGGAAACACATCATGCAAAGACAGGTAAGGATACCCAAAATGGGGACTGCAGGTACAAAAGGTGTTTTGAATGCACGATGTACATTGGGCATGGTTTTACGTACAATCAGGATAGCGGCACATACCAGTGTAAAGGCGAACAGGGTACCAATGCTGGTCATTTCGCCGGCAACTTGTGCTGGAATAAAAGCTGCCATAAGTCCTACTAAAATCATGAACAGTACGTTGCTGTGTGCCGGGGTACGGAATTTGCTGTGTATCTTCGAGAAGAAAGGAGGCAGCAGGCCATCGTGACTCATGCTCAGGAAGACTCTGCTCTGAGCCATAAGCGTAACCATGATAACGGAGCAATACCCGAAAAGAATGGCCAGAATAATAGCTTTGTTTAACCATGGAAATGCAGGCTGGACAACTCCCGAAGCATCTGGAGTTCCCATATGCTCAATGGCAACAGCTACAGGGGCAATGCCTTGCTGTCCGCCAAATTCAGTATAATGAGCTACACCTGTCATAACATGTGCAAACAGTACATAAAGTAAAGTACATACCAGCAATGAAACCAAAATGCCGATGGGCATGTCACGTTTGGGGTTCTTGGTTTCCTGTGCCGCAGTACTGACTGCATCAAATCCTAAAAAGGCGAAGAATACGACTGCAGCTCCACGCAGGATACCTGAAAAGCCATATTCTCCCAGCTTTCCTGTATTTTCAGGAATGTAAGGTGTATAGTTTTCTATTTGGATAAATTGCCATCCCAGTACCACAAAAATAAGAATTACTGCAATTTTCAGAAAAACAATGAATCCGTTGAAGATAGAGCTTCCTTCTGTTCCGCGAATGAGGAAGAGACTCATCAATACGACAATCAGCATGGCCGGAATATTGATGATTCCTCCATCCCATGGACAGGCAGTAAGTGCATGTGGCAGGTGAATACCCAGATTTTCAAGAAAGACCACCATATAGCGGCTCCAGCTGATACTGACAGTTGTCGCGGCTACGGTATATTCAAGAACCAAATCCCAGCCTATAATCCATGCAATAAGTTCTCCCATCGTAGCATACGAATAAGTATAGGCACTTCCTGCTACCGGTATCATGGATGCAAATTCGGCATAACATAATCCGGCGAAGCAGCAGCCTATGGCTGCGATGATGAACGATAGGGTAATGGACGGGCCAGTAAACTCGGAAGCCACAGTTCCTGTTATGGAAAACAGGCCGGCTCCGATGATTACTCCTACGCCCAGTGCGACCAGACTTACTGGTCCCAGCACCCTTTTCAATGATTTACTGCCAGACTGGGCAGCTTCAGCTTGTAATGATTCAATACTTTTTCGAATAAATAATCCCATTTTTGTAACTGTTTGTTTTTAAAGAGTTACAAAGGTAAACATTTATTCCAAGTATCGGGTTATATTGCCGCTAATCTGTAGCAAAGAAATCTCACACATTTTAGTATTGTAGGCTGCCGACAGGATACGTTCCTCAGCATCCAGCAGACTTTTCTGTGCTTCGCGCATTTCAATACCCGACAAGTCTCCCAGCAGATAGCGCTCTTTGGCTATTTCGTGATTCTCTTTGGCTGTCACCAGATTCTGTCTTTCCAGATTCAGCAGCTGGAGATTATTATGATAAGCTTGCCATAGATTACTCAGGTCGGCACGGAGCCCCTGTTCCAGTTGTTCGCGTTCCAGTTCTGCATTGCGTATGGAAAGACTGGCATTTCTTTTTTCGCGCTTTCTGTTTCCGTCGAAAATATTGATACCGACGGTTATGCCCCCGTTGAATCCCCAGTTATCCCGCTTTCGTGCAGCGTTGATGTCGTATTTATTTAATGTGTAGCCATAACCGGCATTCAGGCGCACATACGGATAATTTCTGGACAAGACCTTCTTATAGTCAAGTTGTGCCAGCCGTGTATTTTGGTCGGCTCTCAATAATGTCGCATTGGTTGCCAGCGTACTGTTCCATAGAGCGATAAAGTCGAGCTGGGCATTTACGTTGATAACCGAGTCCTGTACACGTATCGGGCGGTCAACATTCTTTATGGCCATCATCTCGTTCAAGTTGATTCGCGAGGTATGTACCAGTTCCTGCTGTTTCATATACTGGGCACTGTCGGCATTAAAGTCTACCTTAGCCTGCTGATAGTCCAGACGAGAGAAATTTCCGATGTGATACCGCTCCTCCACAATACGGAGTCTTTCCTTGGAAAGCGATACGGCATAGCGGAAGTTCTTTAAACGGATTTCCTGCTGGACATAGTTGAAATACTCTGCGGTCAGTCCGGCAATAAAATCCTCCAGTGCTATTCGGGTATTGGTTGCCCCTTGACGTTCCAGTTCCTGCAACTGTTTATAGGTTGTACTGATGTTAAAACCATCGAATATAGTCCAGCTTACGTCTACTCCTGCCTGAAGAGTCTGGTCGAAGACCCCTCTGGTTTTGCTGACACTTCCACTACTTCGTTCTTCGGTATTGGTATTATCAACGGTTCCTGTATAGCCGGCCGTTAAATTGGCTTCAGGCAGATAACCGGCATTGGCCAGTGTTGCATTGTTTTTACTGATTTGTTCTTCGTTGCGGATGATGCGCAGCGAGTAGTTGTTTTGTACCCCTTCCTCCAGACACTGTTTCAGGGTATAGTTATATTGAGCTTGTAGCTGACTGGTAAATCCTGCCAGTATGACAATGAATAACCCTACTGTCTTCTTCATGTTATTGCTCCTTTTTAATACGGTTCGTAGAAATATAAGAATAGATAGCCGGTACGATGTACATGGTGAGGAACGTAGAAACCAGCATTCCTCCTACTACAGCCGTACCCATAGCTATACGCTGGTTGGCTCCCTCTCCGGTGGCAAAGGCCAGTGGGATAAGACCAAGGACAGTAGAGGCACTTGTCATCAAAATAGGACGCAAGCGTTGCAAGGCGGCATCGCGGATAGCAGCCATCTTATTTTCTCCTGCCTCCTGTTTTTGGTTGGCAAACTCTACAATGAGAATACCATTCTTGGCAACCAGACCGATTAGCATAATGATACCAATCTGGCTGAAGATATTCATGGTAATATCTCCAAAATACATAAATACCAGGGCACCTGCTATGGCCAGCGGTACAGTAAGCATGATGATGAGCGGATCTTTAAAGCTTTCAAACTGGGCTGCCAGAATAAGATAGATCAGCACCAGTGCCAGAATAAAGGCAAACATCAGGCTCGAAGAGCTTTCCCGATAGTCTTTAGAATCACCGGAGAGCGCCGTACGGAACGTGTCATCCAGTGTTTCGGAAGCGATTTTATCCATTTCCTCCAATCCTTCACCGATGGTTTTGCCTTCGGCCAGACCGGCAGATATGGTAGCCGAGATAAAGCGATTATAGTGATACAACTTGGGTGGAGCTACTGATTCGACAAATTCTACCAGGTTGTCCAACTGAATCATTTGTCCTTTGTCGTTACGTATGTAAATGGACTTGATATTGGACGGTTGATTACGTTGTTGCCGGTTGATTTGTCCCAAAATCTCATATTGCTTTCCGTTCATGTAGAAATATCCCATACGCTGTCCGCTCAGACCGTATTGCAGGGTCTCGGCTATGTCGCGTACGCTTACACCCATGGTTCCGGCTTTGTCGCGGTTGATGTTTACACGCACTTCGGGACTACTGAACTTCAAGTCCACATCTGCCATCTGGAAAGTAGGATTATCGTATACCTTATTTAGGAATTCTGGTAAAACTTTCTGCAGCTTTTCGATACTGACCGATTGCAGTACATACTGTACAGGCATACTGCTTCTTCGGCCACCGAATGAAGATTGCTGCTGGACAAATGCCCGAGCTTTCGTCTTGGTGCGGATGGCCTGAGAGATTTTTTCGGCAACTTCCATTTGTGAGTAGTCACGTTCTTTCAAGTCTTTCAATGTGATGCGGATATTTCCGCTTCCGCTGGATACACGTGCAGTGACTGCTGCCGCATCGGGAATGATAGAATCTACCAAAGTGTTGATATCTTCTGTGTAATCACGGATATACTCATAACTGGCACCTTCGGCTGCACGCGTGGTGATATTGATTTGTGAACGGTCTTCCAGCGGAGCCATTTCAGCCGGTACCACATTCCACAGATAACCAATCAGTATCAGTGTAACAATAGTGATAGGAATGGCCAATACCCGTTTTTTCAGGAATGCATTCAGCGAACGGCTGTAAATGCGGTTCATTCCTTCGAAGAATGGTTCTGTCTTGCGGTAAAACCAGCTTTGCTGCTCGCGTCTGACCAGCAGTTTGGTGGCCAGCATCGGTGTAAAGGTCAGCGCTGCAAACGAGGAAATAATGACCGAACCGGCTACTACAAAACTGAATTCACGGAACAGACGGCCACTGGTTCCCTCCATAAATACAATCGGAAGGAATACGGCTACCAGCGTGATGGTCGTAGAGATGACCGCAAAGAATATTTCTTTTGCCCCCTCTATGCCCGCTTCGAAAGGATTCATTCCTTTTTCTATGCGGATGTAGATGTTCTCTGTCATTACGATGGCATCGTCCACTACAAGGCCTACCGATAGCACAACGGCAAGCATCGTGAGTACGTTGATGGAAAAACCGGCGATATACATCACAAAGAATGCACCGATAAGCGATACCGGAATAACAATACACGGAATAAGCGTTACACGCCAGTCGCGCAGGAACAGGAAGATAATGATAATAACCAGCACAAAGGCTTCGTACACAGTACTCTCCACTTCTGATATAGAGGCGCGGATAAATTTGGTGTTGTCGAATCCGTAAGAATATTCAATATCGTCCGGGAGATCTTTTTTCATTTGTTCCATACGCTGGTATACCGCATCGGCAATCTCAATATGGTTGGCTCCCGGTTGCGGAATGACAACGACACCTACCATCGGTACGCCATTCATCTTCATGTAACTTTTGATGTCGGCAGGTCCCAGCTCGGCATAACCGATGTCGCTGATGCGGACTACACGTCCGTTGGTTTCCTTCAGAATGACATTGTTGAATTCCTTGGTTGTGTGCATTTGCCCCATTGTACGCAATGTCAGTTCAACCGTATTTCCTTCGATACTGCCTGATGGAAGCTCCAGATTCTCGTTGGTAATGGCATTTTTCACGTCTACCGGTGTAATGCCATATCCGGCCATTTTCACAGGGTCCAGCCACAGACGCATGGAGTAACGCTTTTCACCCCAGATAGACACACTACTTACGTCCGAGATGGTCTGCAACTGCTCTTTGACTGTCAGCTCTGCGATTTCACTCAGTTCCAGCAGCGAACGGCTTTCACTCTGAATGGCAACCATCAGGATAGGAGTAGCATCTGCATCGGCTTTGGATACAGTAGGAGGGTCACAATCCCGGGGCAGATAACGTTGTGCACGCGAAACTTTGTCGCGTACGTCGTTGGCAGCCGTCTCAAGGTCTACCGACAGTTCGAATTCCACCGTGATACGGCTTTGTCCCTGCTGGCTGACACTGGACAAAGAACGGATTCCCGGGATACCGTTGATATTCTGTTCCAGGGGCTCTGTAATCTGATTTTCAATAACTTCTGCATTTGCTCCTGCATAGCTGCAACTTACGGATATGATGGGGTTATCTACCGAAGGATATTCGCGTACGCCCAGTGTGGTATACCCGATGAATCCAAACAGCAGAATAATGATGGTCAGTACGGTTGCCAGTACCGGCCTGCGTATACTTAGTTCTGAAATGTTCATAAGCAGTGCGTCTGTTAGTTGATATTATCGAGAATTACAGGTATACCGGTGCGTAACTGTAAGGTTCCGGAGGTAAGAATGGTATCGCCGGCTGCAAGTCCCTTTATAACTTGTACTTCGGATTCGGTTCGGATACCGATTTCTACCTCTACAGGATAAGCTTTACCTGAGCGGTAAACAAATACTTTGTTTTTACCCATTTCCGGGACGATGGATTCGGATGGAATAGCAATGGCATCGGTAATTTCTTTCTGTTTGAGCTGAATGTCTGCATATCTTCCCGGAAGCAGTTCTCCGTTGGCATTAGGGTAGAGTGCACGTACATTCAGGGTATGCGTTTCTTCGTCTATTCGGGATTCGGTAGCATATACCTGTGCACGGAATTCATTGAGCTTGCCTTCCAGCTTAAAGGTCAGATTGGTTCCTTTTTTTATCTGGCTGGCATAACGTTCGGGTACTGCAAATTCCACCTTTAAGGGAGTAACCCGTGTGAGTTTGGCTACGATGGTAGTAGGGGAGGCATAGGCTCCGGTACTGACCTGGCGCAGACCTATAATTCCGTCGAAGGGAGCGCGCAGCTCTGTCATGGCTATGTTTGCTTTGATATTTTCAATATCGGCGTTTAGTGTAGCCAGTTCAGTCTTAACCTGTTCGTATGCCTCTTTACTTACTGCATCTCTTTGCAGCAAGGCGTTTTGGCGGAATACACGGTCCTCGGCTAAAGGCATCTGTGCCTCCAGACGCTTGAGCTGTGCCTGCAACTGGCTGTCGTTTACTTTGGCCAGCAACTCTCCTTTGCTGACATAAGTACCTTCTTTAAAAAATATGTCGATAATTTTTCCGGATGTTTCGAAAGAAAGATTGACCTCTTCATCGGGAATCAGTTTTCCACTGACTAAAATCTCGTCTGTTAATAAATGGGGACGCAAAATCTGGGCATTTACGTTCAATGCCTTTTTGTTTTTAGTGACAGGAATTTCACTTTGTTTCAATTCTTGGTTTTCTCGAGGGGTAAAAGTATAAATGCCTACTCCTGTAAGTGTTGCTGTAATGACAACTATAATCCCCCATTTGGTGTACTTTTTCATGAGGTTGTGTTTTTCAAAAAAAATATAGAATCTGTTCTTTTTCTGACAGATTCTATATTTATAGGTTTAAAGTCTATTCAGTGATTTAGGAAAAATTAAAAATTCAGGTTAGCCATTTTCCACATGCCTAAGAATGATGCTTTGGTAATTTCTACCAGTTTTTCCCAGTTGATTTTAGCAGATTCATCACTTGGAAGGTGATAATCTGGATGTCCGTTGGTATGATACCACATAATAGGAATGTTGTGTTTGGCAAACGGACCATTGTCACTTCCTCCTACCGGATTGTCCCATGGGCGATAGTCCGGTTTTAATTGCAGATTGTACTTTTCAACATCATTTTTAAGCCACTCGCCAAAGCTGGTAGTTCTTTCGGTGTAGAAATAAGTAACAGTTTGCGGATTCTTTTCATCGTTGTTGCGGCCAATCATGTCGAAGTTAAGATAACCTTTTACCTTATTCAGGTCGGCGTATGTCTGTGTAAAATACTTGGAACCCAGCAGACCTTTTTCTTCACCATCCCAAAATGCAAAGATAACGGTACGTTCCGGCTGCTGTCCGGTAGCCAGGAAAGCGCGTGCAATCTGAAGCACAGCCGATACACCGGATGCATTGTCGTCGGCTCCGTTGTAAATCTTGTCACCGTCCAGCATCGGGTCCAGTCCCAGGTGGTCGTAGTGTGCACCGATGATAACAATTTCGTCTTTGTTCTTACCTTCAATTTTGGCAAGTACATTGCGTATGTTGTATTTCTGGTGCCAGAATTCCTTGAATTTTGCGATAGAGTCGGGATGTACTTCCAGACGGCCCGGACGCTGACGTTCTTTGCGGTAAGCTTCGAATGGCTGGAAATAATCATCAAACAGTGGTTTGAGTCCCATTTGTTTCAGTACAGCAGCGATATAGTTACCTGCTATACGTCCGCTTTTCCAGCCTGCTTCACGGCCTTCCAGTTCATCGGCAGCCAGGAATTCCACATGAGCCTTAGCCGAAATCATATTGATAGAAGCCAGTCCTTTTTCTTCTGCACTGACTTTTTTGGCATGAGTTTCTGCCAGTAAATTGCCGGTGCAAGCCACCAGCATACAGAATGCGATAAAATATTTTTTCATGGTCTATAATTGTGAAGTTTATTATTTAAAATGCAGAGCGGTATTTCCCTTCGTCTTTATCTTCCAGAATATTGAGGTAAGAGGTATAGCGCGACTCGCTGATGAGGTGCTTTTCTACAGCATCTCTTACTGCACATCCGGGTTCGTGGCGGTGTGTACAGTTGCCGTATTTGCACTGCGCCGAGAATTCGAATATCTCCTTGAAGTAATGTCCCACTTCTTCGTCCTCCATATCAAACGTACCGAAACCTTTGATACCCGGAGTGTCTATCAGATAACCGTTTTCGGCTACAGGGTACATTTCGGAAAACGTGGTGGTGTGCATACCTTTATTATGATATTCCGATATATCGCCGGTCTTTACATGCAAGTCGGGCAATATTGCATTGATAAGTGTAGATTTTCCTACACCGGAGTGCCCGGAAAATAATGTGATTTTTCCGGTAAGGGCTTCCTTGATCTGGTCAATACCTTCCTGCTGTAAGGCAGATACTTTCAGACATGGATATCCGATGTGCGTATAAAGATGGATGAGGCCTTCCAGATACCGTTGCTCGTCTTCGTTGTAGCGGTCTGTTTTATTGAAAACCAGTGTTACAGGTACGCGGTAAGCTTCTGCCGAAGCCAGGAATCTGTCGATAAAAGTCGTACTGGTTTCGGGATAGTTTACGGTTACGATGAGCATGCACTGGTCTACGTTGGCAGCTATGATATGCGATTGCTTGGAGAGGTTCGAAGCCCTGCGGATGATGTAGTTCTTGCGGTCTTCTATCTCACTGATGAATGCAGTACCTTCTGCATTCTCCAAAATAGTGACCCTGTCGCCTACGGCAATGGGGTTGGTACTGCGGATTCCCTTCAGACGGAAATTTCCTTTAATCTTGCATTCAATCTGTTTTCCGCTGTCTGTTTTTACAACATACCAGCTTCCGGTGTTCTTTATTACTAAGCCTTTATCCATTTATGAAGTGTCATTTCCGGAAATACCCGGTTTCCTGCTGCGTAAAACTTATTTTACTTTCACAGAGAACCGGGTATTTCCCGAAAGCATGTTATTATAATTAAACAGTCATGATTTCTTTATCTTTTGCAGCATACATGTCATCAATCTGCTTGATGAACTTGTCGTGAACTTTCTGCAGTTTGGCTTCTGCATTTTTCTGTTCATCTTCAGGCATGCCGTCTTTTACTGCTTTTTTCAGGGCATCGATAGCATCGCGGCGTGCGTTACGGATGCTCACTTTGGCAGTTTCTACTTCGCCTTTGCACTGTTTAGACAACTGTTTACGGCGCTCTTCTGTCAATGGAGGAATACCCAGACGGATAATCTCACCGTTGTTTTCCGGCATGATACCCAATTCAGAATCGATGATAGCCTTTTCAATTACGCGGAACATACTTTTGTCCCAAGGCTTGATTGCGATGCTGCGTGCATCAGGAGTACTTACTGCTGCAACATTGTTGATGGGCACCATGCTTCCGTAAGAGTCAACACGAATACCATCCAGCAGGCGTACATCTGCTTTTCCGGCACGGATGTGTGCCAATGCATCGTCAAGGTACATAACCGCCATGTCCATTTTCTCTTCAGCTTCGCTGAGAATAGTCTTTGAATCTGCCATATATTTTGGTCGTTTTTAATGTTTATAATTTATCTATTTATGATTTAGGTAATTATGTGAACAAAAATAAGCTATTTTTTAATTATCTGCAATAGTTGATGATATAATTCCATTTTCCTACTTTTGCGGGTATATTTTATGGAATAGAAATGATTGAACTTTATTTGGCCAGACACGGGCAGACGGTAGAAAATGTAGCCCGTATTTTTCAGGGACATTTGCCGGGACAGTTGACAGAAGAAGGACGCTGTCAGGCTGAGGCGCTGCGCGAGAAACTTCGTCCGCTGGAGTTTGATGTGATTGTCAGCAGTGATTTACAGCGTTGTATAGATACGGTACAGATAGCTGCCAACGACAGGAATCTGCCGTGGGTTAAGACGGAACTGCTGCGGGAAGTGGACTGGGGTGAATGGACTGGTCTGGCTATTAACAGTGTAAACATAAAGCAGTTGCCGCCCCATGCCGAAACCAAGGAAATGCTTTATGCCAGAGCCGGTAAGTTTGTGGATTTTCTGAAAGCTAATTTTGATGGGAAACGGGTGTTTGCAGTTGGGCACGGACTGATAAACCGTTCGGTTGAAGCTTGGCTCAGAGGGATTCCGGTGACGGAATTGCATCAGATTCAGAGAATGAAAAACGCGGGCTTGCGTCATTTTATACTCAAATAAAAACCGCTCCGGAGTTAGGCTCCAGAGCGGCTATGGTGGTGTTTATGAAAATACACGCTTGACGAGGCAGAATTAGTTGTGTACCAGTGTACCGATGTTTTCGCCTGCCATCACTTTTTTCAGGTTACCCACAGTATCCATGTCGAATACGATGATAGGCAAGTTGTTTTCCTTGCACATGCAGGTAGCTGTGAGGTCCATCACCTTCAGGCCTCTTGCCAGAACTTCGTCGTAAGTAATGTCGTCGAATTTGGTTGCAGTAGGGTCTTTTTCCGGGTCAGCAGTGTAGATACCGTCTACGCGTGTACCTTTCAGCATGACGTCAGCTTCAATTTCGATACCTCTCAAAGAAGAACCGGTATCGGTTGTGAAGAACGGATTTCCTGTTCCGGCCGACATAATGACAACTTCGCCGTTTTCCATTGCTTCGATAGCTTTCCATTTGGTATAGAATTCACCGATCGGCTCCATGCGGATGGCAGTCAGTACGCGAGCCTTTACTCCGGCTGCAACCAGTGCCGAGCTCAGTCCCAAGCTGTTGATAACGGTAGCCAGCATACCCATCTGGTCGCCCTTTACGCGGTCGAATCCTTTTCCTGCGCCGCTCAATCCGCGGAAGATATTACCGCCACCGATGACGATACCTATCTGTACGCCCATTTCATGGATTTCCTTTATCTGCTGTGCGTATTCGCCAAGACGTTTTTCGTCGATACCGTATTTCTTTTCACCCATTAAGCTTTCACCGCTTAATTTCAATAGAATTCTTTTAAATTTTGCCATAGCGTTTTCTTTATTGTTGTATAGGGCAAACTTACTAATTTTAGCTGGAATATACTAATAAAAGCATTTCTTTTGACGCTAGATGCCGGTTGTATCTCAAATGAAGCAAACTTACATCATTGCAATGGTGGATTTTGGGTACTTAAATGATGCGGGTTTGTCATTTAAATGAGGAGGTGAATAGAGAGGGATAGATGACTATGTGGTAGCACAGATTATTAACTCACTGACGGACTTTTCTTCGCCCGTTCTGTTTGCAAACATACAGAGTTTAATTTTTCCACAAAGGTTCTTCCAGCCAATTTTTTGGGAAGCCCATTGCCTGTATGTCAATCATGGGGAAATCTGCCAGCAACTGTTTCAGATGACCTTTCATATCATTATGTGGTGATACTATATCAATGAACCATTTGATGATGCAAATGTTGTAAAAAACACGTTTTGGTGATATAATAGGGTTTATCCAATGTCCTTGCAGCTTTTGGGGAATCAACGGAGGAATGGCATTGCTCTTATTCCATACACGCGAATGATGACAACATGAATTTCTTGTCAATGTAATGACTGCCATCCATGAAGTAAATACAGGTGCGCTTAAGGAGAAGTGTGCTGCAACTTTTTTCCTCAAAAAATTGTCGGCAATATTTTCGTAGATTCGTGTTACAACCCCGAGAGGAAGTATTTCCACCAATATCCAAGCTGGTGGATAGGTATTGCTATACTTTTGTTTGAAATGCAGAATAAATTCTTCTTTAGAGTTTTTCAGTTCTTTGTCTATTTATACCATAGTCTTGTTGAATTTCTCTGCATTTGCAAACATAGAGGCATCAGTCATCCAGAAGATATTATCAGTCTCTTCTGCCACGATGTTTGCTAATGTGCTACGTAGTGCTATTTCTATCTTTTCTATCTCATTGAAAAGAAACAATCTGAGTTTTTTATCGAAGCAATAGATGTTGAGTACATCTTGAAAACTACTTCCTGTCTTGAAATAATGTTCTTCTTTGGGAGTTCGTAAGAAAGGATATAAATAGGCACTAAGACGGTAATAGCCTATATTACGGATATAATGTTCTGTTCGTTGGGAGTCAGTGATACTTAATCCTCTGCCTTTAAGTAAGGCGACTATATCTGTAGGAGATTTATAAGTTTTGTTGAAAAGGATACTCATAGGTATAAAAATAAAGCGACCCCCGATTTGAGCATCTTGGAGAGGCTTGGGGGTTCTAGTGCTGCAAAGATACTAAGTTTTTTATTATCCACCAACTGTTTTATTCACAATAAACATAAGGCAGAGTCAATCAGCAAGTGTAATCTTACGAAATAAATTTGAAGAACTCATTTGAGAGTTCCCTGAAGTCTGTTCCTTTTGGTATGTATTGCCGGATAAGTTTGTTTTCGTTCCCAATGGCTCCTTTCTGCTATGAAGCATGTAAGTCTGCAAAATAAACGGTAGTACCGGGCGCTTTTACGATTTTCTTGTGGCGGGTAAACTTACTTCCATTGTTCGTTGTGATGGTTAGCACGTTTTTCCTAATAAGGTAAAAGCAGCCTTGTAGCCATTTAGCCTCCAAAAATCGGGTGAGCCTACATTTTGGGGGAGTATTGTAAAAAGAGTTAGAAAACAAAAAAGGCTTCCATTTGGAAGCCTTTCTCTTGGTGATCCGCCTGGGGCTCGAACCCAGGACCCCAACATTAAAAGTGTTGTGCTCTACCTGCTGAGCTAGCGAATCAAACCTTTAATCTTGCAGTCATTTCCTGATTGCGAGTGCAAAGGTAGTACTTTTTCTGAAACCTGCAAAACTTTTCCCGCTTTTTTTTTGAAAAATATTTTCGAAAATGGCTTTTAAGACCTGATTTTTATCAAATTTCTGGCCAAAAATGCCTGAATGATGCCTCGGAGAGACAGATATACGATGAAAGAAAGCCAAAGTGCATGGTTTCCCCAGGAATCATGCAAGGTATAATAGACCAGGAAAAAACTGCAACTGGCTATGAACATACTTTGCAGCATGCGGTAGGTAGCTGTGGCTCCGATAAAGATACCGTCGAACAGGAAGGCTGCGAAGCCGGTCAGCGGGATAGTCATGGCCCAATACAGGTATTCATGTGCGGCTTCAATTACGGTGGTGTCGTTGGTCAGTAGTCCTAGAAAGGCTGTGCCGCCGATACCGTATAAAAGGGTAAAGAGAAAGGCCATACCTAATCCCCATCCGAACAGCTGTTTGATGGTGCGGCTTAATTCTTTATAGTTTCTTGCTCCGATGTACTTCCCGGTCAGGGCTTCGCCGGCATAGGCAAAACCGTCCATGATGTACGAGAAAAGGGTAAACAGTTGCATGAGCAGGGTGTTTACAGCCAGTATGACTTCTCCGTGTGCTGCTCCTGTCGATGTGAAAAATACCGTTACAGCTACCAGGCACAGGGTGCGCAGAAAGATATCGCGGTTGACATTGAAGAAACGGAGTAAGGCATGCCGTTCGGTAAGCTGGCGGGTAGTGAAATATTTGCGCAGTGAGCCATAATGACGGAACCAGAGCAGAAGTGCCATGAAGAGTCCGCCGTATTGGGCAATCAGTGTGCCCAAAGCTACGCCTTCTACTTTCATGTGGAAAACGTATACGAAGCACAGACTGGCCAGAATGTTAATGATATTCTGTGAGATGGCTATCCACATGGGGATGCGTGAGTTTTGCATACCGATGTACCAGCCCGACAAGCTGTAGAGCAACAGTGTGGCGGGTGCTCCCCAGATACATATTCTGAAATAGGACGTAGCCAGTTGTCTGACTTCAGTTGTGGTTTCTACCCAGCGGAATGCAAAATCCAGAATGGGAGTTTGCAGCAGGATAAGCAGGAGCGATAAAATCAGACTGATTCCTGTGGAGCGAAGCAGCAGACGCACCACTTTGTCCAGCTTGTGTGCTCCGAGGGCTTGCGAAGTCATACCGCTGGTACCCATGCGCAGGAATCCGAATATCAGGTAAATCATATTGAACAGCATTCCGCCTATGGCTATGGCGCCTATATAGGATGCGGCTCCCAGGTGGCCTACGATGGTGACATCAATCAGTCCCAGCAGAGGGACGGTGATGTTGGATATGATGGAAGGAACTGCTATGTGGAGTATTTTTTTGCTGACAGGATGCATGTATCTTATATTATAATGTATGTTTGCCGATGATGTATTGTACTTCCTTGAACATGTAGCTGCGTATGTTCCCGGCTTCGTCTTTCAGGAATAATCTGCCGCTAGGGTCAATCTTTTGTATCTCTGCTTGGAAAAGTACGTTTTGGTCTTTGTATGTATGGTATCCTTCTTTTCTGTACAGTGCATCCATATAGCGGGAACTGATTTCCTCGAACTGCTTGTTCTGTAGCAGGGAATAATAGTAGTCCACACGCTCTATGATAGCTTCCAGGATAGGCAGGATGTCCCATTTCTTTCCGGTTATCTGGAATAAGGAAACGGGATTAGGGGCATTGCTGATGAAATGCTCCTGGTTAATGTTGATTCCGGTTCCTGCAATAGAGCGGGAGATATGCATGCCTGTGAGGTCGTTCTCAATCAGGGTGCCGGATATTTTATAATCTTTCCAGTAAATATCGTTGGGCCATTTGATGGAGATATCGGTCGTAATGGCAGATAAGACATCATAATAAGCCAGTGCTCCAATTTCGGAGAGCAGGAATTGTTTCTTAATTTCCAGAAACTCGGGAAAAACTACATAACTGAAAAGCAGGTTGCATCCGGCTTCCGATTCCCATGAGTTTCCCCGTTGGCCCCGACCGGCTGTCTGGAAGCTGCTCCATACGGTAGTCAGGTCGGGAGTATCTTGCCGATCGCAAAGGGCTGCCAGATAGGTATTGGTGGAATCGGTTTCGGAGATGTATATCAATCGGTCTGTTGTATTTGTCATAAAGTGCAGGGTTATATGGTTTAATGTTTTCTATAGAGATGTAAATTTTTTACTACCAGACAGGTGGAAGAAACGCATCTTCTATATGTTCTATTCTAAAATCGGTTTCATTTCCAATGACTGTGATGATGTCGAAACGGACAGGTAGGTCGATGGCATAACGCTTTAAGTAGAAATCGGTAGATGCTACTATATTTCTGATCTTTTTATCAGTGATGGCTTCTTCGGGATTGCCAAATTGGGTTGAGCTGCGTGTCTTGACCTCTACCACTATCAGTGTGTTGTCTTTCTCGGCAACAATGTCCAGCTCTTTCTTTCTGAAATGCCAGTTGCGATGCAAGATGCGGTAGCCGTGGTTTGTCAAATAGATAGCTGCTTGGACTTCACCGGCCTTCCCTAGTTCGTTGTGTAGTGCCATTTATCATTGTTTTTCGCAAAAATACTGATTTTATTGTTTGAATTTAAGCAAGTAAAATTAATTTTGCAAAATATATGGTGAATTGCGGAAAGAAAAGAAAAAAAGTGCCTTCATCAGTTCCTCCGCGCAGGCAGCGGATGGTATGCTTGATGAGTGAAGAAGAAGTGCATCTTGTAGAAAGGTATTTGGAAAAGTATCAGATATCGAACAAGGGGCGCTGGCTTCGGGAGACGATTTTGTCGTTTATTCACCAGAAAATGGAAGAAGATTATCCTACATTGTTTAACGAACATGACATGCGACGCTGACAATTATGGCAGATGACAATTATTATATGAGACAGGCGCTGCAGGAAGCCCGTAAGGCATTCGACAGGGATGAGGTCCCGGTAGGAGCGGTAGTAGTGTGCAGAGACCGTATCATTGCACGCGGACATAACCTGACAGAAACGCTGAATGATGTTACGGCGCATGCCGAGATGCAGGCCATAACGGCTGCTGCCAATGCGTTGGGCGGTAAATATCTTGCTGACTGTACGTTGTATGTTACAGTAGAGCCTTGCGTAATGTGTGCGGGGGCAATAGCATGGGCACAGACGGGACGTCTGGTGTTTGGTGCTGAAGATGAAAAGAGGGGATACCAGCGGTTTGCCCCTCAGGCATTACATCCGCGTACGGAGGTTGTAAAAGGTGTGCTGGCCGAGGAGTGCGGACAATTAATGAAAGATTTCTTTAAGCGGAAGAGATAAATCCGGCGGATTATTCCTTTACTTCTTCAAATATAAAGTATATTGATAATCAGTTAGTTACTGTTATCAAGATACAAATGA
>CAJKDC010000015.1 GCA_905198575.1 uncultured Bacteroides sp.
ACTAAGATTATATGCCCTACATGATTGCCGTATCACTCGAAATGTCGGATGAACCAATTATATTGCACACCGTTCATCGCATTGGGATTGTTTGTCTCGGTGTTTATCATTCATCATCACTATCGCAGTGTGCAGCTGATGATTTTTGATGGAATCATGTTTCTTGTGGGAGCTCTGGCTACGTATTTAGGTTATATGTATTGGGATAAGCGCTCGGTTGCCGAAATAGAGTCGGGACTCAAGGAACTTCAGGATTTTGAAAGTGGGGAATAAAGTGTTTCTTTTTTATCAAACCGAACAGGTCAAACTTTATTTGTGTACGGGATATTTAAAGTGGAAAGCCAGTTAACTAATTCGCAATACTTTGTATATGAATTAGCTGACTGGCTTTCTATTGTTTATTGAAACGTTTAGTTCTGAATTGTAGTTATTTCTCTGTTACTACCTTCACCTCTTGAATGTTCCTGATCTCGTCACTGAAGTTGACTCCGATTTTATAGACAGTACGGTTGTCTTTGGCAAAGGGTTCTGCATAACCTTTTGCCTGAATCTGTGCCAGTGCCTCTTCCGCGCTTCCGTTTAGCTTAAATTCCATGATATACACGTAGTCCTTTGTTTGGAGCACCAAGTCAATCCGTCCCCGGCTCGTGCGGTATTCCACCTGCACATAGAAACCCATCAATTTGAAAATGATGTAAAGAATGTTTTGGTAGTGCACTTCCCGGTCGCGTGCCAGTTCGTATGGAATATCGGCAAACATCGTTTTCAGCCGTTCAAAGAAATCGTCCACTTTTCCTTCCATGACTTCCTCTACGAAGCACTGGATCTGGTAGGGTGACTTGCTCACACTTACAGAGGCATAATTGGGTAGGAGGAATTTGAAGAATCCTTGCTCCACTTCCCGGTTTGGGAACCCCAGCGTGTAGTTTTCGAACATCTTGTTATAACCTTTGATAGTCAGGTAGCCACTTTGATAAATGACGGGAATAGGATCAGTAGAAGCAGTATCAATGCTGTCCAGTACCGGCTGGCTGGTAACGATGTGTTCCAGCTCCTCGATTGGATAATGGTGCAGTTTGAGCAGTTCAACCAGGTAAGTCGGAGTCCCTGTTTCAAACCAGTAGCTGCCGAATCTTTTTTTTGCAAAGGTATTTAGCAGACTGAATGGATTGTACATGCCGATTGCATTTTCCGTGAAATGATAGCCATCATAATTGATTTGCAGTTCTTTGCAAGTTTCTTCGTAACTCTTTTTTGTAGCTGTAGCCAATTCACAGATATCTTCCTCGAAATAGGTGTGAATTTCTTTTTCACTGATTCCACAAATTTCAGCATATCGGTCGTCCATAGATATGTCCATCAGATTGTTCAAATCGCTGAAAACACTTACCTTGCCGAACTTGGTAACACCCGTCAGCAGGGCAAATCGGATGCATCCATCCATAGATTTCAAGGCACCGTAGAAAGCCTTCAGGGTACTGCGGTACTCATTCTGTAAGGCCTCGTTACCGATAGCCTGAAGCATGGGCTTGTCGTATTCATCAATGAGAATTACCACCCTGCAGCCGGTCTGCTCGCAGGCACGGCGGATAATGCCCTGGAAACGTCGGGCTACACCGATTTCCCTGGAAGAGGAACCATAAATAGCTTCCCAATTTTGTACGTTTTCTTCAAGAACATTAGTCAACGCCTCTGCTGTATCATATTTCTGTGTATTCAAATCCAGATGCAGCACCGGATATACCGTCCAGTGTTTTTCCAGTTTTTCCAGTGCCAGTCCTTTGAAAAGTTCCTTCTTTCCCAGTGCGTAGGCTTCGATTGTAGAAAGGAGCAGACTCTTGCCGAAACGTCGCGGACGGCTTAGAAAATAATATTTGTTTGTATTAAACAATTCATGCACGAGTGCAGTTTTGTCTACATACACATAACCGTCGCGTATCAAACCTTCAAAATTCTGTACTCCAACTGGATATAGCTTGCTCATAACTACTGGATTTTAATTCTATTGCGAATGTAGTGATTTAAAATGAACATTCAAACAAACGTTTGTCTATTTGTAGATGCGGCTGTCTGTCTAAAATATTTTTGAAATGGTACTTTTGAGAGTTGTTTTACTCACAGACCTTCCGTATAGCTTCCTGCACCAGCTTTTCCATTACCTTATATCCTTTCAGATTCGGATGCACACCGTCTTCCGAGTAAGTTTTAGGCAGTCCGCCTTCCTGGTCGCACATTGCACTGTGGTAGTCCACATAAATTATCTTATTAGCTTTTGCATACGCTTTTACTTTACGGTTCAACTCTCTGATGGTCTCAGCCGGTTTAACTTCCGGTCTCCATGAAAAGCTGCTTGCCGGCATGGTAGAACATAAAATCACTTTAATGTTATTTGCTTGGGCAAGCTCCACCATCGAAATGATATTTCCTAACGTCTTTTCCGGGCTGACAGCATAATCGTTCAAGGCAATGTCGTTGGTTCCGGCCAATATCACTACTGCTTCTGGTTTGAGGTCAATTACATCCGGACGGAAACGCATCAGCATCTGTGCCGATACCTGTCCGCTGATACCTCTGCCAACGTAATTGTTTTTAGTGAAAAACTCAGGGTCTGCATCGGGCCAGCCATCGGTAATGGAGTTTCCCATGAAAACCACTTTTGGATTCTTGACTTCTTTGTTGGCAGCCTCGTATCGGCCAAAATCTGCCCAGTCTTTTGTTTCCTGAGCCTGAATGCATAAGCTTCCCATAAAAAGCAGGGCGGTGAAATACAGTTTTTTCATTTGATTAGTATGATTAGTTGTTTTCTTTTCTAAACAGTTGGATTACTTTATCCATTTCCTTCGAATCCAGTGTATTTACATAGATGTTTTCTCCATTTATTGTGTTGATGTGCAAGGCAGGCAGATTGTTGCTTGCCAGTATAAAGTGCACGGTTTTACCATCTACGGTGCGGAAGAAGCCTTTACGGATATATCCCAGTCCGAATCCGTTGGTTCGAAGATTAACTTGCGGGATGGCATCCACTTTTGTTATTGATTTTATTTCGTCTTTTTTCAGTTTCGCACCATATATCCCCGAGATGCGTAACGTATCGTTTTCGTACGATACGTTTCCTCCGTACAAAGACGGAATGAGTAATCCTCCCAATATGACTAATGAGATTATCAGAAATGAGCCTGCATAAATCAGACTTTTTCGGTGCATTCGTTTGGAAACCTTTGCCTGACAGTAAAATAGTGCGGGGGCTAAACCAATGCACATCAGTAGGATTGAAATGATAAAAAAGATTCCTGAATCGGTCAGCATGCTTAGGAATTGACCTGCAACGATGATAACTGCTGCTCCAATCATGATATTGCGAACGCGTTTCAAATACGTTTTAAATGCTGGAGATGCTTTTTCTTCTTCGGTAAACGATTTATAATTAGACAGTAGGCTTGGCCTTTTTACAACTATTGTTCCACTTACTATTAATATGATAGCAGTTAATAGGGTAATGCTTAGGGTGAGGGTGTGTTCCATAGTGCAAAGGGGTGTTTGTAATCTGTAATTAGTGCTTTTGTAAATATAGGGATTTTTAGTGAAATGGCATGTATGATGAGAATTTATTTATCTTTTCCCATAATGAAGTAACAACCAGTATCATTTAAGTGCACTTCTTTTTCCCTGTATCTTATTTTCGCATCGGTCTATTCGGAGTTTGTCATTTTAAAGCCGAATGTTTAGGATAGCTATGAGGCACTTTGTTCGCAGTAGAGCTATATATAAGTCATATCAATGATAAAGTAGCAAACCACCGATGTATGACTACAGAGAGTATTAATAAAATTACAAATTTTAAGAAGGGAAAAATGACTATCAAATTTGATATCTTTGAAAGCCCAGTTGTCGACAAGGAGGCAACACATCTTCCTCATCCCAAAGTATTGACAAACGGAGTGGTGGATACCAAGAAATTGAGTGAACGAATCAGTTGTAAATGCACGGCTTCGCCGGCTGATGTAAATGCGGTAATTACGGCTTTGTCCGAAGAGATGGCAGTTGCTTTAAAAAACAGTTGTTCGGTACATATCGAGGGATTGGGATTTTTCCGCCTGATACTGAAGTATGTGCCTGGAAGTAACTCCAAGCATGTTACAGCTGACGATATTAGGGTTAAAGCGGTGAAGTTTATGCCCGACAAGGAGTTTAAGGAGCGTTTTCAGACACTCGAAGTAAAGCGTGTAAAGGCTTCTGCCCGGCATTCGTCTAAATTGTCACAGCCGGAAGTGCTGGCTGTGGTAGCCGGTTTTTTCAAAAAGAACAATTTTATGAGGCGCACGGATATGGAGGAAATCACAGGGTTTAATACCGTAAAGGCATTGCGAACCATCCGTCGGTTGCTGGACGAGGGCAGGCTAAAGAATTTGGGAAGCCGCTATCAGCCGCTTTATGTGAAAGGAGAGGCATGGTGATAAATTGATAAGGGCAAAAGAAAAACAGCGGACCGTTTCCGATGAAGGGACGGTCCGCTGTGGTATAAATAGCTATCTGTTATAATAGGAAGCAATTAATTGCATGCCGAGATTCTGAGCTTGAAGCTTACAGGCATCAAAGGAATCTTGTAGGTCTGCAGGGTTTCAGGACCGCAGCTGGCATTGCCCAAACCGCGAATCTGTGCATCCAGATGTAAGATGATGCAAGGACGTTCCTGCAATTCCCACATATGTTTGGCATTCATCAGGTCGGCATCGGTATAGCGCAGTGTAGAGAAGGATACGTTGCCTTCTGTTTCGATGCGGATACCTTCACCTTGCTTGTTGGTAAGTTTCAGTTCGCGCAGACCTTCACGGTTACCCATAGACTGAGGTTTGACGTAGCGTTCTACCATATCTTTGACGGTAGTGTGATAGCGTCCTACCATACATCCATCTTTACGGTCGATATAGTTTTCCCACGGACCGTATGCGTAGTAGTCTACATTGTCCAGTCCGGCATTAACCGAGCAAACCAGTCCGGTGCGGCGCAAGTTGGCAGTTTTGGGCAGGAACTTCACATCCATATCCATTACACCGTTCGGAAGGAATGTGTAATTGATTTCTGTTCCGCACAAGCTTCCGTCGCGAGTGGTTTTAACAATCACTTTACCGTCTGCTGTTTCGGTAGCTTCGCAAGTACCTGTAGCATTCAGTCCGTTTTCTGTCTGCTTGAATCCGTCGTTTTCTATCCAGCGGTGGTTATCGTAGATGAAACCTTCCTTGCCGTAGATTACATCCATGCCGTTTACTTTCAGTGCAGTCATCTGTCCGGTTGCCAGGCAGAATGTACCTTCGATGAAGCTGTTTTTCACCGTCAGGCTCTTTTCGTCTTTAGCAATTTCCAGTTTACCCACACGACTGTTTACACGCAGTTCGGGCAGGTTGCCGCGCTTGCTCAGTTCAAACTGCTGCTGGGCAATCAGATGTCCGGCTGCTGCCCAGGTTCTTTCCTGCATGTCTTTCACATAGAGATTCAGCATAACCTCTTCGCCGGCAGCGGCAGCATCTTTCAGCTGTACGCCTTTCAAATCCAGTGTAACGAGTTGGTCGGCTTCGGGGGCAATGGCATCCAGTCTCATCTGGCTGGTACCTGCTATGTTTCCGTTCTTCACTACTTCCCAAACCAGTTCGAATCCTTCGGTCGAGATAAAGTCGTAGGTATTCTGCAACTTCACAGTAGCAGTGTTCTTGTCAGCATCTGTTCCTTCCAGCTGGAATTTGATGTATTGGTATACTGCTTTCACTTCTTTCAGTTTCGGTGATTCGTGGCGGGTAGCCGGAATGATACCGTTTGAGCAGAAGTTACCCTGATGTGGGCCAGGGAAGTCGTAACCTGTATGCAGACGGCCTTCGTAAGTACCGTTCTTGATGTCTGTCGGTTCGTAAATAGCCTGGTCTACCCAGTCCCAGATAGCGCCACCGATGGTAGCTGAACTGCTTTCGATACTGTTCCAGTATTCACGCAGGTTACCGATGGCATTACCCATGGCATGTGCATACTCGCAGATGAACATAGGTTTGTCCAGTGAGCTGGTGTACTGTTCCATCCAGTCCATGCCCGGATACATCTTCGAATAAAGGTCGGAGAAGCGGTTTCCTCCATACTCTTTTCCATCGCGTGTACTTTCGTGGTGAACAGGACGAGGGTCCAGACGTTTGGCTGCACCGTAGCAAGCCTGGAAGTTGTTTCCACCTCCACACTCATTACCCAAGCTCCAGAAGATAACCGACGGATGGTTACGGTCGCGCAACACCATGCGGTCAATGCGGTCTACAAAAGCAGGAATCCACGACGGCATGTCGCTGATAGACTGGTTGGCATGGTCTTCCAGATCGGCCTCGTCCATAGTATACAGTCCGTAGTAGTCGAACATGGCATACATCTTGGCTGCATTAGGATAGTGTGATGTACGGATGGTATTGATGTTGTTGCGTTTCATCAGCAGCACATCTTCCAACATTGATTCAGTTGTTACGGCACGTCCGTACAGCGGGTGAGAGTCGTGGCGGTTTACTCCTTTGAAGAAAACACGCTGTCCGTTGATATAGACGATGGTGCCGCGCAGTGTAACATCGCGGAAACCGTATTTGGTAGAGAAAGCCATTTCATCCTTTCCGTTTTCGCGCTGGATAACGCTTACAGTATACAGATTAGGTGTTTCGGCAGTCCAAGCCTGCAGGTTCTTTACATTGAACTGAACTTTCAGCTTCGTTTCTGCTTTGCCGGCAGAGAATGCTGCTTTTTGTTTCTTCTCGGCAACCAGACGGCCTTCTGGGTCGGTCAGCTTGATAACCAACTCTTTGCTGCCTTTCAGTTTATCACGGTTGTCCAGTGTCAGCTCTACTTGCATCGTGCCGCTCTTATACTGGTCGCGTGCATTCAGTCTGGATGTGATGTAATGGTCGCGCACACTTACTTTCGGGGTGTTATACAGATATACATCGCGGAAGATACCACTCATGCGGAACATATCCTGACATTCCAGATACGAACCGTCGCTCCAGCGGAATACCTGTACGGCCAGTTTGTTGCGTCCCTCACGCAGATACTTGGTCAGTTCGAACTCGGCTACGTTGTTGGCTCCCTGTGTATAGCCTACGTATTGTCCGTTCAAGTAAACAAAGGCTGCACTGTAGATACCGCCAAACTGAATGAAAGTACGCTGTTTGCTCCAGCCTTCGGGCAGGTCGAAATAGCGTACATACGAGCCTACAGGATTGATACCATAGTTCTTTCCGCCGTCGTTGAAACCTTTGCGGGCATCAATATAAGGAGGTGTGTTAGAATGCGGGTACTCTACGTTGCAATAGATAGGACGGTCGTATCCCTGCATTTCCCAGTTGGATGGAACCGGAATGGTAGCCCAGCTACTCACGTCGAAGTCTTCCTTGTAGAAGTCGGTCGGGCGTTTCGAAGGCTCAGGCACAAAGTCGAAATACCAGTCGCCGTTCAGGAGCATGGTGGCTTTACTCTGTGTGTAAACCCACGGGGTAGCATAGAATTCTTTATCGGCCAGCATTTCGGCTTCACTGAAGTAAGGAGTATAGGTAGCATGTCCTTTTTCCTTGTTTTCTTCGAATCGGGTTTCGTCTTCCCAGTATACCTTTTCGCGAAGGGCGCTGTTGTCACCTTCGGGAGCAGCTACACTGCTGGCTGTGATGCTGAACAAGGTTTCCTTGCTTTCGCCTGCCTTGGCTGCATCCACCAGTGCAATAGTACCGTCTTTCTGGGTGGCAGCTACCCATTTAGCCTGGTTGGAAGGGATAAACTGCACGTAATTGCCTACGGGCTTGATAAGCCATAACTGCATTTCATCGGACCCGTTTGTTTCGGCAACCTGAACAAAACGGTTGGCAGCAGCCTGTACAGCCTGATTTTCGTAAGGGTTAATCAGACGGAAACTGCCTGAAAGGTCGGCGATGCTCCAAAGCTGAGACTTGTTGCTTTCGTTTTTGGAAGTGAGCTGTATTTTAGGACTGTTGGCAGAAAAATTCCATGCTTTGTCGGGCTGTCCGGCAGGAGTTACCATATACAGCTTTTTCCTGTCAAAGCGTGCCTGAGCTGTTGCTGCTTCGGTGACGAGAAGCAGCAACAGGCATGACAGTATAAATGTTAAATGTTTTTTCATGGATAATACTGTTATTGTTTGGAATTAGGGATTTACTACGGTTACACCCAGTTCATTCAGTTCAACAGTAGCCTTTCCTCCGTCAGGAGTAGTGGCTGCCAGTTTGATAAAGCGGCCAGTTTCTTCCTTCTTGAACTGAACTGTCTGTGGAATCGGGTTGTTCACAATGTTACTGAACTCACCGGTAGTAGGTATTTCTTTCCACTGTTTGCCATCGTTACTGATGTAAAGCGTATAATGGAAAGCCATAGACGGTTTGGCTTGCTGGCCTGCAGGTGCGTAGGTAAAGGCTTTCAGCGTAACTTTCTTGCCTAAGTCGACTACCAGTGGCTGTGCAGAAACCTTTTTCCAGTTTTCTCTGGACAGGTTGTTCCACTCGTTTACCTGTGCCATATCCTGAATAGGAGCTGCGTAGAAAGCACCTACATTCAGGATGTTTGCATTGGAACGGGATGCCTTGATGGTTACTTTCAGCTGTTCTGCTTTTAAATCGTCTACACGGAGCAGTTTCTTATAGCCGATGGTTGTTCCTTTGGCAATTTCTTTCCAGGTATTGTCTACAAAAGCTTCTACGGTAAATTCTTCTACTCGCTGTCCTTTTGCTATGTCTTCCTGAAGCATGATGGTATTGAATATAGCATCCGGTTGCAGGTCGTAAGTCTTGCTTTCACCATTACCTTTTGCAGTCCAGTACTGGTTGCCTTCTTTCAGCAGATTATTGCTGAAGGTCTGGTTGATATAGACTGCAAATTCTTTTAAGCGTGTTTCGTCAGCCTGACTGATACGTCCTTCACAGTCGGGTGGAATGTTAAGAAGCAATACCGAGTTGCATCCTACAGACTTGTAGTAGATGTCGACCATGTGTTTCAGACTTTTTACTTTGCTGTCTTCTGCTTCGTGATAGAACCATCCCGGACGGATTGAAACGTCTACTTCTGATGGATACCAGTGTACGCTCTTGGCTTTAGCAAGCATGTCGCGGCTACCAAGGTCTTTGCTCATGGCATTAATTTCCAGTGCTTTATTGCCTGCTTCGGCAGAAGGCAGGCCTCCCGGATTCAGCACAGTAGCACTCCATTCAGTGTCACGTCCCAATCCGCTTTCGTTACCAACCCAGCGTACGTCGTCCCCCATAATGGCTGTAACGGCCTTTGGCTGCAGTTCGTGTATGGTTTTATAAATAAGCGTCCAGTCGTATTCCTGTTTCTTGCCGTTAGGGCCTTCTCCGTTGGCACCGTCAAACCATACTTCGTGCACTTCTCCATAATTTGTAAGCAGTTCAGTGAGCTGTTCAACAAAGAACTGATTGTATTTCGGAGAGTCACCGTAGCATTCTGCGTTACGGTCCCATGGTGAAAGGTATACACCAAATTTCATATCATACTTGGTACAGGCATCACGTAATTCTTTAACTACATCGCCTTTTCCGTCTTTCCATTTGGAGGATGCTACCGAGTGTTTTGTGGTAGCTGTAGGCCACAGACAGAAACCGTCGTGATGCTTGGCTGTGAGGATAACCATTTTGAAGCCGCATTCTTTCAGTGTGCGTACCCACTGGTCGGCATCCAGGTTAGTCGGATTGAAAACGGCCGGGTCTTCCGTTCCGTCCCCCCATTCCCTACCAGTAAAGGTATTTACGCCAAAATGAAGAAATGCAGTCAGCTCCATTTTTTGCCATTCCAACTGCTGAGGAGTAGGAACCAGGTGAGCTGCAATTTCTACTTTTTGTTCCAATGTCGCATTTTCTGGGAAAATAGCTTGCTTTACGTAATACTGTTCTTGCTGTGAACATGCTCCCAGACAAGTGGCTATACATAAAGCCATCATTGATTTTGAAAGGTAATTCATAAAGTTTGTTCTTTGGTTTTATAGTATTCTTAAAATAATTTTCTTGGTAAAGATACGATGAATAATTTTATTATTCAATGAATATTTCCGATTGATTTTTATGTAAAATGTTTTTCGGTATATATTATAGGTGAAAAATTCATTTTTCTACAATTTTTTGAGTAGTGGTAACATAGGTTACAGTTTATATGTTTTGTTTTGCTCAATTTTGCAACAGAATAATAAAAAACTGGAATATGAAAAATTTAAGTGTAGGTAAGATTGTTGCTGATAACTTTGCAACAGCTGCTGTTTTTTCGAAATATGGAATTGATTTTTGTTGTCATGGTGATGTTTTGTTGAGTCAGGCTTGTAAGGATGCTGGTGTAAATCCGGATGAAGTTGAACAAGCTTTGCAGCAAATACATTTAGAACAGCAGCATGGTTTTTCTTCCTGGCCACTGGACTTGCTGATTGATTATGTACTGAAAATTCATCATCGGGGGATTCGACGGAACGGACCGGAAATTTTGGTGTTGATGAATAAGGTTCTGGCAGCGCACGGTGAAGCGCATCCGGAATTGCTAGAGCTACATGGCCTGTTTGTAGAGTCGTTGAAAGACCTTGAATCGCATTTGCAAAAGGAAGAGAATGTACTGTTTCCGTATCTGCTGGAACTCTTTGCAGCTTCAGAGGAAGGGCGCACGTTGGAGCAGATGCATTGTGGTACGGTAAAGAATCCTATCCGGGTGATGCGTATGGAACATGAAGGTGAAGGTGACCGCTATCACCGTATCAGTGAACTGACGCACGGTTTTAGTACTCCTGCTGACGGCTGTGGCAGTTACCGCTTGCTGATGGAGCGTTTGAAGAAATTTGTGAGTGACTTATACGAGCATATTCATCTGGAAAATAATGTCATTTTCCCTCAGGCTGTAGCACTGGAGGAGAAATGGGTGTGCTGAGTTGGTGAGTAGGAAAAAGACGTGAATAGAGATACATTCATGGTAGGTCTGTTCACGTCTTTTTTTAGAAAATTATATTAGTTTGAAGCGAATTCTGAAAATACCTTCTTTGTAATCGTAACTGATAATTTTGAAGGTTCCAATTTCGGCTGTATTGGTTACGTGCTGACCGATGCAGAGGCATTCATCATAATCTCCGACTTTAACGATGCGCACTGTTTCTGTTGCATTTTCAGGTAAACGTTTCAGGTCGAATCGGCCGACTGCTTCTGCCTGTGTAATGAATTCAGTGGTAACAGGCAGGTTTTGCCGAATTACTTGGTTCACAGTTTCTTCTATTTCATGAATTTGCTCTGCCGGCGGACATGTGGGTAATGAGAAATCAAGTTTACTTTTTTTACGTTCAATGTGTGCCGAAACCGCCCTGCCACAGTTAAACAGATTGACCATGGTTCTGTTTACGATGTGCTCGCAGGTATGCATGGGAGGGTATTCCTGCTTATTGTGTTCGTTGAGTTGAGGTTGTTGTTCCATAAGTTTATCTCTAAATTATTTTGTTTGCGGAGGATTGTTGTCGTTCTGTTTTTTCTCCAATATCATGTTCATGAACGCCGAGCTTATGATACCGGTAGGAATGGCAATCATGGCAATACCGATGAGGCTGATGAGACTGCTTAATATCCTTCCCAAAGGTGTGATGGGATAAATGTCGCCATATCCTACAGTGGTAAATGCAACGATAGCCCACCAAAAACCGTCGCCGATGTTGGCAAATGCTTGCGGTTGGGCATTTCTTTCGATATAATACATCAGGATTCCTGAAAAGCACAGCATGATGCCACAGGCCGTATAGGCTGTTATTAATTCTTCTTTGACCTGACTCAAAACCCAACCTATCATGCGGAAAGAGCGGGAGTAACGAATGAGTTTGAATATGATAAGTATATATGCCAGCACAATCATGTGCATGGATGGAGAGTCCTTATAAAGATAAATCAGCACAAACGGGAGTATAGCGACAAAGTCAATAATTCCATAAAAGGAAAAAACGTACCGTAATCGGGCTTTCCAGTATTTGCTGTCCGGATATTGCAGAGGAGCGGCTATCAACCTTAATACGTATTCAATAGTATAGACAAGGGATGCAAAGTAGTTGAATGAATAAAGATAATTTCGATAAGGGGCCGACTCTTCGAATGAACTGTATATTATGGCAGTAATAGACCCTACTATACACAGAAGTACAGAGGTTTGAAACCATTTGGTCATAAGTTGCCGGTGTATTGCTTTATAAATCTTTTCATGTTTAATAATCGGAGATATTTTATTAAACAATGGTTGGAAAGAGTCGTTGGAGTATTTCATTTCTTTTTGTTTATTGAAGAATTAACTGGTGTTGTATCTTAACAAAAGTAGATAATTCCTTTTATTCTTCCAAAATATTATGCGTTATTACTATATTTGTACTTTAAAAAATTGGTATTATGGCATTTGAAGCAACAAAAAGAGAATGGGGAGAAGTTTATGCGTTTTTCCGTCTGCTTGCAGATGGGTATGTGTATGCAGGTACTCCTGATGTGAAAAAGAATGATTCGTTATGCATCCCTGTAGCAATGATTCAGCGTGAAGAACACGATGGTACACGCCGTTATGTGGTAGAAGATGCTGATATTCATATTGTGGGTGAAAATATGGACAAGCGGATTCCCCGTGAGGATTTTGCTGTTGTAGCCGATTTGATTTTGAACGGAATACGGTCTTCAAAGACGGATGATGTGACTTCACCGGATGGGGTGGAAGAGTTTCTTGATGAAATAGCGTTGTTTGACTTGGAGGCTAAAACTGATGACCGGACCGATTTCAGTGTTGCATTTTATCGGGAAGATGCTCCTCTTACAGGTTTTTGTGTACGTTCCCGCTTGGGTATGATGTTGCCTTTGCTGGATGGGGGCCGCTCGGCAAACTTGAAGTTTGAACAAACCGGTGTCAAATTTGCATCGCCAACAGTAAATAAGATCAATGCTTTCGGTGAAGAAGATGATGTTGTAGGCAGAATGTTAATGATTGAGCGTTTGGGAGGAGTTTTGAAGTATAACGATGTGGCTGATAAAGTATTCAGAAGCAATCTGGGTATGATTGATTTGCACATGGCTCGTGTTCTGGCGGAGATGGTACGCCTGATGCATCTGGATGGTGTAACCAAAATTTCGGATTTGGTGGAGCTTATTAAACAAAGTAATCCGTTGAAAATTAAAGATGAATTGATTAATAAACATGGCTTTTATGAATATAAAGTCAAAGAATTCCTGCTTGCTTTGGCAATGGGTATGCGTCCGGCTAAACTTTATAACGGAATCGAATCGGCTATATCCGGATTTTTATTTGTAACGGGAGATGGGGAAGTGCTGTGCTATCAGCGGGCTTTCCGTCAGGTATTTGCTGATTTCCTGTACCAGAATTCCCGATTGGAGAAGGGCTCAACTGAAAAAGATAAATATGGTTATCTGGAGCGTGAAAATAATGCTTATTATTTTAAGCTGAATTTGAAAATAGGTTTACTGAAACGATAATTTTAGAACCCCTTGCTGTTTTGAACAGACAAGGGGTTTATAATTATATAGAAGTTGTTTTATTTTTTACAGCTTTCCAATACGTCCAGTGCTTTCTGATAACCTATCTGGAAAATATCTTCTGCTTTGTCCAGTTCATGATTGGCAAAGTGTTCTAATCCGTCTGGAGCTATAATACTGTCTGCCTGTTCCAATTCATGCAGGGTATTGGCTTGGAACATATAATGATATGCTCGCAAGGCGATGTGTATCAGATTGTCATCGTATTCTTCATTCATCATCTTGTAGACATTCAGGGCGATAACTTCTTCGCATAAGTCACGTATGGGACTTACAGGCATGTTCATGAATACGCCTCCGTCTACGTAATGTGTTTTTCCGATTACGATGGGTTTGAATAACACAGGAATGCAGCAGGAAGCTGCTATGCGTTTAGTTATTTCTCCTTGGGTAAAGTGTATACATTTTCCATGATCGAAATCGGTGGCTGTGATGACTGTAGGGATTTTCAGATCTTCTATTTTTTGTGCATTCAGATGTGATTTCAGAAAATCAATGAATTTGTCCATTTTCATCAACCCTTCTTTTCCAGGACTGAATCTGGCCAAGTCGGTAAAAGACTGGTCTTCGAACAATTCCATGATTTCAAAAGGCTCTTTGCCATCGGCTATAAAAGCGCTTACGATAGCTCCGGCACTGGTCCCAGACAGAATATCCGGTCGGATATCATGTTCGAATAAAGCTTGGAGCATTCCTAAATGTGCAAGTCCGCGTATGAATCCACCGCTGAGTGCAATTCCTGTATGATACGTGTATTTTTTCTGCATGATTTAGAGGGTTAGAGCTGATATATCTACAGCCATGTTATGTTTTTTATTCATAGCATGGCTGTTGAGATGGGTTATAATTTTATTTTCAGTATTTTACCTCCCCAAGCAGGAACTTCTACGGTAACCGGTTTGGTAGGAGAGAAATTTAATGTTTCGTTTTTACCTGTCAGTAATTCACGGGCACTGAATTCTCCTCTTTGAGGTATATTGAGGTAATTGAATGCATGTTCAGGAATATTTATTGATATTCTACTGGATATTTCGTCGAAGTTGCAGACAATAAGCAACAGTTCTTTTTCATATTTTCTGAAAAAGGCATATTGCTTGTGTTCATTCATCTGCCAGCTTCCCTGATTTGCATACATCAAGTCGAAAAACTCTCCTTTAGCAATTGCTTTTTCATTGTTGCACAGATTCAGCAGTGAAACGTAGAACCGGCGGATGTTTTTTTCTTCTTCGTTCAGCAAGCGGTTGTCAAATTTATTATTGTTTCTCCATCTTCTGATAGAGCTGATGCTCCAATAATCGAAAATAGTAGTGCGTCCGTCGCGTCCGCTGAAACCTTCTTCATCCATTCCGGGTTCACCCAATTCCTGTCCGAAGTAAATCATCAAAGGATTGGTATTCATGCATGCACTTACAATCATGGCTGGGAAAGCTTTGCTGGCATTTCCGGCAAAAAAGTCGGATGCAATGCGCTGTTCGTCATGGTTCTCTAAGAAGTTGAGCATGTGGCTCTGTATATCGTTCACTTCCTGCCATCTGTTGGTAATGGTAGTAGCCGATGCGTATCCGCAGGTGACAGCCCGTAATGTATCGTATAAGCCTACTTTATCATATAAATAGTCGAAGTGACCGTTGAATAAATAGTTTCTGTATTCGTTAGGATTGTAAACTTCTGCGATGAAAATAATATTGGGATAAACTTCTTTAATTTGAGGTATTACCCAGCCCCAGAATTCTACAGGAACCATTTCAGCCATGTCGCAGCGGAATCCGTCGATGTCTTTAGATGCCCAGAACAGTAGGATATCTTTCATTTTCATCCAAGTGTTGGGTACTGGATTGAAATGGCAGCCGGTATTGTTGATGTAGTCGACACCATAATTCAGCTTGACGGTTTCGTACCAGTCGTTTATGTTGGGATAAGCATCAAAACGGTTATTTCCGGTTGCTTTTGCAGGTTCTTCGATATAGGGCTCCTCTTGATTGGCATACAGGTCTATTTCTCCTTCAAGTTTTTGTCCTGGTATATAGTAAAAGTTATTGTTGGCATTGAAAGCTTGTGTCGGGTCATCATCTTCACCCAAATCTTTTACCCCTGCAGGTTTTGCATCTGATACGTATTGTCTGGCTACGTGATTAGGTACGAAGTCAATGATAGCTTGCAAACCTGCATCGTGTGTACGCTTAATCAAATGCTCGAATTCCTTCATTCTGTCCGGTATGCTGGTGGCCAAATCAGGATCAATGTCGTAATAGTCTTTTATGGCATAAGGTGAGCCTGCTTTTCCTTTTACAACGGCAGGATGATCCGGCTGAATGGAATATCGTGTATAATTGGTTTGTGTGGCATGCTCTATGACACCGGTATACCAAATATGTGTGGCCCCCAGCTTTTTAATTTCATTGAAAGCTTTGGGAGTAAAATCGGCTAATTTTCCACAGCCGTTTTCTTGTAATGAACCGCCGCATTCATTTCTGAAATTCGTATTTCCAAAAAGGCGGGTAAAAACCTGATAGATAATAATTTTTTCGTAGTTCTTCATATTCTGTGTGTCATCCTATAGTTATCAGAGAAAACTCTGATAGTATTAAACATCAAACAATAAAATTGTAAGTCACCGCAAACATAAGTTTTTTTTGTAAAAAAAACTATACTATATTTTGAAAAAAATAGGATATAGAAAAAAAGCACGGATTTACATGTGTTATTGTGCAAATCCGTACTTTGTCAATACTTAGTAGCGTTGTATTTAAGCAATGCCGTGAGCATTGGCTGTTTTGTCTATCTTTTTGATGAGGCCTTGCAATACTGCACCTGGTCCACATTCGATAAATTCGCTGGCACCATCAGCAATCATGTTTTGGATGGTCTGTGTCCAGCGTACAGAAGCTGTCAGCTGTGCAATCAAATTTTGTTTGATTTCAGCAGGGTCTGTATGTGGTTTTGCATCTACGTTCTGATAAACAGGACACTTAGGTGTATGGAATTCTGTAGCATTGATAGCTGCTGCCAATTCTACTTTAGCCGGTTCCATGAGTGGTGAATGGAAGGCACCACCTACTTTAAGAGGAAGTGCTCTTTTAGCTCCAGCTTCTTTCATTTTTTCGCATGCTTTTTTGATACCTGCCATTGAACCAGAAATAACAACCTGTCCCGGGCAGTTGTAGTTTGCTGCTACACAAACTTCTCCTTCTGCACTGATGTTTTTGCAGATTTCTTCAATGGTTTCATCACTAAGAGCAATGATAGCCGCCATTGTTGAAGGATGTGCCTCACATGCTTTCTGCATAGCCATTGCACGGGCATATACCAGTTTAAGTCCATCTTCGAAAGTAAGAACACCTGCTGCAACCAAAGCTGACAATTCACCCAATGAATGACCGGCTGTCATTTCTGGTTTAAAGTCTTCGCCCATACACAGTGCTGAGATAACAGAATGCAGAAATACTGCGGGCTGTGTAACCTTAGTCTGCTTAAGCTCGTCGTCAGTTCCTTCGAACATAATATCTGTAATGCGATAACCCAAAATCTCGTTGGCTTTTTCGAATAATTCTTTAGCTAGTGGAGAGTTTTCGTAAAGGTCTTTACCCATTCCTACGAATTGTGCTCCTTGGCCTGGAAATACAAATGCTTTCATAATAAGTTATTTTGAATTTTTATTTCGCAAAGGTAATGATTCTTTTTATAAATTACTCATTTTTGGTGAAAATGTGCATGGGTTGAGGAGCAAAGAAATGGTTAAGAGGACCATGTCCATTCCCTATTTGTACATCTTTACCAGCCATAATACCTTGGTATACATATTCTTTAGCTTTCTCTACGGCTATCGGTAATGGATTTTCTAGTGCCAGAAAAGTAGCTATTGCTGATGACAGAGAACAGCCTGTTCCGTGGGTGTTTTTACTTTCTACTTTAGGAGCTTCGAATAAATATGGAGTTTCTGACTCTTGGGTGAGTAGTAAGTCACACATGCGGTTCCCTTCCAGATGACCACCTTTTATTAAAGCGGCCTTACAGCCTTGGCTTAAAAGAATTTTGGCGGCCTGACACATTGTTTCCTGGTTGTGAGCATGTATACCTGTTAAGATTTCTGTCTCACTTAGGTTAGGGGTAATGATTTCTGTTATGGGTATAAGTTGCCGAGTTATAGCAGTAATAGCTTCATCCGAAATCAATTTGCATCCGCTGGTTGAGACCATTACTGGATCGAGTACTACATGCTGAGGATGGTATTGATTGATAGCCTGCGCTATAGCCTCAACTATTTCCACCTGATTTATCATGCCTATTTTAATGGAAGAGGGACAAATATCCTCCATAACCGCTTGAATTTGTTGGGTAACAAAAGCTGAAGGCACAGGATATATACCTGATACTCCCATTGTATTTTGAGCTGTTAGTGCGGTTATTACAGTAGCAGCATATCCTCCCAAGGCAGAAATGGTTTTGATATCAGCTTGTATACCGGCACCTCCACTACAGTCGGATCCGGCTATGCTAACTATGCAAGGGTATTTTTTTTTCATGATTCTTTGATTTGTATTCAGTGTATTATGAATACAAATTTAGTAATAATCTTATTTACTCTGAAAAAAATATTATATTTGCGAAATAACATAATAAAATAATCTGTGGGAAACATTATGGCTCAGAATAAGAAAAATAATCATGTTGTTATAATGGCAGGTGGCGTTGGAAGCCGCTTTTGGCCTATGAGTACACCGGAATGTCCGAAGCAATTTATTGATGTGTTAGGGTGTGGACGCACTTTGTTGCAGTTGACTGCTGATCGTTTTAAGGAAATTTGTCCTCCAGAAAATATATGGATTGCGACTGGAGATATTTATGCAGACTTGGTAAGACAGCAATTACCGGATATAGCAGAAGATCATATATTAAAGGAGCCTTGTCGTAAAAGTACGGCTCCATGTCTGGCTTATGCCAGTTGGAAAATAAAGGCCCGTAATCCAAAAGCTACGATTATCGCAACACCTTGTGATCATGTTATTTTAAATGAAGCAGAGTTTATTCGAGTAATTCGTTCAGCTATTGCGTTTACAGCAGATTCGGATGCTGTGGTAACGTTAGGTATGAAGCCAACGCGTCCTGATACAGGGTATGGATATATAGAAGCTGATATGAGTATGGCTTCACCTCGCAATAAAGAAATGTTTAGAGTAGACGGATTTCGTGAAAAACCAGATAAAGAAACCGCAGAAAGATATTTGCGTAGAAGTAATTATTTCTGGAATTCAGGAATCTTTATATGGAATGTGAGTACTGTGGTTGCTGCTTTGCGAGTTTACCAACCTGCTTTGTCGAAAATATTCGAACGCATCTTACCTTATTATTATACAGATAAGGAACAAGAGATGGTTAACGAAGGTTTTAAAATGTGTGAGAATATATCTATCGATTATGCTATCATGGAAAAAGCAGACGAAATGTTTGTTTTTCCTGCTAATTTCGGTTGGGGAGATTTGGGAACATGGGGTTCATTGTACGAACGTTTTTCAAAAGATTCCCAAGGAAATGCAATTGTGGGGCAGGGGGTTAAGCTATATGAAACACGCAATTGTGTGATACATGCAGCTAAAGAAAAGCAGGTGATAGTTCAGGGACTTGATGGATATGTAATAGCCGAGAATAATGATAATCTGTTGGTATGCCGATTGAGTGAAGAACAAAGGCTTAAAACATTTTTGACAGAGGAAAAATAAATTAAGGGGGATCAAAAATCCCCCTTAATTTATTTTATTTTTCATTGGTTTTGGCAGATAGTTTCTCAAGAAAATATACAATGGCAAAACCTGCAATCATGAGTCCAACAGCTTCGGCTATATGTGCGTTAGGAAGAATGTTTTCTTCAATCAGGGGTTTGATAACTCCGTGACTGTCGGTATAAGTCGCTACAGTTTCTTTCCAAGGCCATACTTTATTAAGAGAGCCTAGCATGAATCCTGTGAGTACAGCTAGTGTATTGTTTCTGTAATTTTTCAAAGCGTACGAAAGTACTCGTGAAAATGTGGTTATACCAATAAAGGCACCACATGCAAACACTGCTAGAATTAGAATATTCAAAGACTTTACAGCATCCATGATGAAGAAATACTTGCCGAGTAAAACCAAGATGAAACTTCCTGAAATACCTGGTAATATCATAGCACAGATTGCAATGGCTCCGCAAAGAAAGATAAACAATAAATTGGACGGCGTTTCTGCTGGAGTAGCAACTGTAACGTAATAGGCTACAGCTGTTCCTATAATAAAGCTTATCAGAGTTTTAATGTTTCTTTCCTTGATATCTTTGGCTACGAACCATGTTGAAGCCAATACCAGTCCGAAAAAGAATGCCCATACTAAAATAGGATGGTCTGTCAGCAACCATGTAATGATTTTAGCTAATGAGAAAACACTTATTCCTATTCCCAAAAGAATAGAAAGTAGGAAATTGGCATTGATAGCTTTCCTGAATTCGGCTATTTTCCCGGTAAATAATAACTTCAATGAGTGTGCATTGATACTTTTAATAGAGTTTATAAGCTCGTCATAAATGCCTACAATAAAAGCAATGGTACCTCCGGATACACCAGGAACAACATCTGCTGCTCCCATACCCATTCCTTTTAATAATAGTATACTATAATCTTTTAATGTCCTATTCATTTTCTATGTGTATTAGTGAAGATATGGATTATTATTTATTTCTTTAATAATTTCTTCGAATATTTTGATGAAATCTTCATCGTTTGTAAGTTCAGGAGCCGCAATGAGCTCTTCGAATGTGTATTTTGATTCTTCGATACTCTTTTTAATATATTCCATCATTTTCTCTTTATTACCTTCCATATAATGGCAATATGCTATCAGGTGATAAATCGTGGAATTTTCATTAGGGTATTGTTCTTCTAATTTTTTAAAATACTGTAAAGCCATTGGATAGAAGCCGCATTTCATACAGGATATGAGAATTGTGTAAAGATTTTCTTGCTTGTCAAAAGCAATATGTTCTGCATAGCTGAATTCATTTTGAGCCTCTATTATTTTATTTTGTAATAAGAATATTTCTCCTTTTGCAATATATAAACTACTAAGGTTTGAATCTGCTTTGATACCATATTCCAGAGCTTTGAAAGCTTCATCAAACTTGTTCAGATATGCATAAGCTAATGCTTCGAATGCGGATGCTTGAGCTATATCAAAATTATCTGCATTCTTAGCTTCCCGATGTTTTTTACAAAGTGTTATTGCTTCTTCGTATTTTTTCATCGATATATAGCATTCTATCAAAATAAGTCGGACTGTTGAACCATCCTTTGCTAATTTCTCTGCTTTACTAAGGAATTTTGTCCCTTCTTCATAGTTATTCATCTCTACAAGGAATTTACCTTTCAATTTCAGGGATGGAACATCATTAGGGTCAATAGCAAGACAATAGTCCAATGCATTTATAGCTTCTTCGAAGTTGTCAGAATAGAAATAACACTTGGCAATATTATACCAGCATTCAATGCTATAAGGCTCTTTATCAAGTGATTTATTATAATACGCTAATGCTTTTTCTTTTTCATTGTGTAAAGAATAGTAATTACCAAACAACATATTTACAGTTGGATTCTCAGGATTTTTCTTTGAAGCTAAATGAAGCCATTTTATTGCATCTTCCATTTTCTGATGATCCGTATAAATATTGTATATGTCCAATATGCATTGCATACTATTTTCTTCCTCATATAATTCGGTGAAAATTTGATTGGCTTCTTCCAAATAACATTCATCAAGGTATAATTCGGCTTTGAGGAATTGGACTTCTCTGTCGTTTTGCTCCTCTATGCTATTGAGAAGTTTTCTTGCTTTACTGGTATTTCCGCTATATGCTATATAGCGCACTTTATGTATAAGAAGGTTGGTATTGTTAGGATGAATTTCGAGTCCATATTCAATGGCCTTATTCGATTCTTTTATCATACCGCAATCAGCAAAATACTCGGCGATGTCTGTAAGCTGATCAGCGTCAAAATATACTTGGCTATTGTCTTCTTGCATAGCCTTGTACTTGCTTAGAATTTCTTTAAATTCCGAACTTTCAAAGTAGAAAGATAGGTTTTCTTTCATGAGTTAGAAAACGGATATCTTTAAATTAATATTTATTCCGTGCGGAAATAATGTTTCCGCACGGAATTTATTTGTCTCGATTACTTATTGATTTTGCTCCACGTATCTTTCAATGAAACAGTACGGTTGAAAATCAGATGATCTGGAGTAGAATCTTTGTCTACATTGAAGTATCCAATACGCTGGAATTGCAGATAGTCGTATGGCTTGGCTTCACCTAAGAATTTTTCAACGTAGCATTCGTTCAAAACCTTCAAAGAGTCTGGGTTAATCATTTGTTTCATTGCTTCGAGAGCAGAACAATTTTGTGCTTCACGGATAGCAGCAAGCTCATCGCGTGGGTTTTCTACTTTCCACAGACGGTCGTAGAGTCTAACCTCAGCTTTCAGGCAGTGATTGCAGCTAACCCAATGAAGTGTTCCTTTAACCTTACGTCCGCTGTTAGGCATACCGCTTTTGGTTGTTGGATCATACTCTGCATATACTTCAACCACATTGCCGTTTTCGTCTTTCTTGCATCCTGTACATTTAACAATGTATGCACTTTTCAGTCGGACTTCCTGACCCGGAGTCATGCGGAAATATTTCTTAGGTGCATCTTCCATGAAGTCTTCACGTTCCATCCACAGTTCACGGCTGAATTCGATGGTGTGTGTACCTGAGTTCGGATCTTCAGGGTTGTTTACAGCTTCCATTTCTTCTACCTGTCCTTCCGGATAGTTGGTGATGATAAGTTTAACCGGATTGATGACTGCCGAAACACGAGTGGCTCTGGTATTCAAATCTTCGCGGACTGCACTTTCCAAAAGTGCAAAGTCGTTTAGTGCATCGTATGTGGTATAACCGATTTTGTCGACAAAATTGCGGATAGATTCTGGTGAGTAACCTCTGCGTCTGAATGCGCATAAAGTCGGCATACGAGGATCATCCCATCCGTTTACCAGTCCTTCCTGAACCATGATGAGCAAGTTACGTTTACTCATAAGAGTATAGTTCAAGTTCAGCTTGTTAAATTCATACTGGCGAGGACGGTTGTCGTTCAAATCTTCGCCTTCTTTCAGCCAGTCGATGAACAAATCGTAAAGCGGACGGTGAACCACAAACTCCAGTGTACAGAGTGAGTGGGTAACTCCTTCGAAGAAGTCGCTCTGACCGTGTGCAAAATCGTACATCGGGTAAGCTTTCCATTTGTCTCCTGTACGGTGGTGCGGAGTTTTCACGATACGGTAAATAATAGGGTCACGGAAGTGCATGTTCGGGTTAGCCATGTCTATTTTTGCACGGAGCACCATTGAACCTTCTTCCAGTTCTCCACTGTTCATTTTGTAGAAAAGCTCCAGATTTTCTTCAATGGGACGGTTACGGAAAGGACTTTCAGTTCCCGGTTGTGTAGGGGTACCTTTCTGTATAGCTATCTGTTCAGAAGTCTGTTCGTCGATATAAGCTTTTCCTTCTTTAATCAGTCGGACAGCAAAATCCCATAGCTGCTGGAAATAATCAGATGCATAATATTCGTTTCCCCATTCAAATCCCAGCCATTTGATATCCTCTTTAATAGCTTCAACATATTCAACATCTTCTTTGGTAGGGTTTGTATCATCGAAACGCAGGTTGCATACACCACCATATTTTTGTGCAATACCAAAGTCCATGCAAATAGCCTTGGCATGGCCGATATGCAAATAGCCATTAGGTTCTGGCGGAAAGCGGGTCTGTATTTTCCCGTGGTTCTTTCCTTCCTTTAAATCTTTTTCTACGGCTTGTTCAATGAAGTTCAGACTTTTCTTTTCTGATGCTTCTTTTGTACTTACTTCAGTCATATAGATTGTTAATATTATACTTTGCCACAAAAGTAATCATTCTTTTTGGGATATTCTTTATTTATTTATTAGAAATGATTCATTTTATAGGAGAAAACAGAATTTTATTGGCCTTATAATTGTCAGAATCATGTCGTTACATTATCTTTGTAAAGATGTAATGCAAAGGTTGAGGTTATAAAAAAACGCTGATATTTGTAAAAACATGTTTTATGACATATTTATTTATTTGGTAGCTTTAAAAAATACCCCCATCTTTGCAGCGTTATCCTGAAAACAATCTTTTTACCTTAAAAAAACTAATACCTATTGAAAACTATAAAAGGGCTCTTTGTGAAAAGGGCCCTTTTAGTTTTTTATATGCCTGCGCCTGATAAGTGCTTGAAAAAACGAGGTTCCGTTAAAAGAAAATCAGACTTTCGGGCTTTATTGCAGTGATTGTTTTTATTTTTCCGCCGGATAATATACCTTTGTTCGTGATTTAATTTGATTTTCTATGATACAGCCATTGGCAGAACGATTGCGTCCGAAAACGTTGGACGAGTATATAGGACAGAAACACTTGGTTGGTCCGGGCGCTGTCTTACGTAAGATGGTAGATAGTGGCCGAATCTCTTCTTTTATTCTTTGGGGCCCTCCCGGCGTTGGAAAAACTACCCTTGCCCAGATAATAGCCAATAAACTTGAAACTCCCTTTTTTACACTGAGTGCCGTGACTTCCGGAGTGAAGGATGTCAGGGATGTGATTGACAAGGCAAAGGGAAGTCAGTTTTTTTCGCGTCAAAGTCCTATCCTTTTTATAGACGAAATTCACAGGTTTAGCAAGTCGCAGCAAGATTCCCTGTTGGGAGCGGTGGAGAAAGGTGTCGTAACCCTGATAGGAGCTACTACCGAAAATCCTTCGTTCGAGGTGATACGTCCTTTACTTTCTAGATGTCAGCTGTACGTGCTGAAATCTTTAGAAAAAGAAGACTTGTTGCAATTGCTTGAACGGGCAGTTAAGACGGATGTCTATTTAAAGGAAAAGGAGATTGTCCTGCAGGAAACCACAGCCATGTTGCATTATTCGGGAGGAGATGCCCGTAAGCTGTTGAATATTCTGGAACTGGTGGTCGAGGCAGAAACAGAGACTCCTGTTGTTATTACCGATGAAAAAGTGACAGAAAGGCTCCAGCAGAATCCGGCTGCATACGATAAGGAAGGAGAAATGCATTACGACATCGTATCCGCATTTATCAAATCAATCCGGGGAAGTGATCCGGATGCGGCACTTTACTGGTTGGCCAGAATGATCGAGGGGGGAGAAGATCCGGCGTTTATAGCGAGAAGACTGGTTATATCAGCATCCGAAGATATCGGACTAGCCAATCCGAATGCTTTGCTCCTGGCCAATGCAGCCTTTGATGCCGTAATGAAGATAGGTTGGCCGGAAGGAAGAATACCACTGGCTGAGGCTACAGTTTATCTGGCAACAAGTCCTAAAAGCAATTCGGCTTATGCCGGTATCAATCTGGCTATCGAAAAGGTGAAACAGACGGGAAACCTGCCCGTTCCGTTGCATTTGCGTAATGCTCCGACTAAGTTGATGAAAGATTTGGGATATGGAAAGGATTATAAGTATGCCCATGCTTATGAAGGCAATTTTGTACGGCAGCAGTTCCTTCCCGATGATTTGACTGATTTACGTTTATGGCATGCTCAAAGCAATCCGTCGGAAGATAAACTGAAGGACCGGATGGTGAAATTATGGGGAGAACGTTTTAAAGAATAATATAGTTCCTATGTTTAAAATCGGAAGTGACGTATAACATAAGACAGCACTAAAAAAGCTATACCATTATAGTTAACTTTGTATATGAGAAAAAAACAATATTAACCAATAACGATATAGCTTATGAAACGTGTACAAAGTAACGGATTAGATTTTAGTGGACAAAATATTTACGTAGGAATTGATGTCCACTTGAAAAGTTGGTCGGTTGCAATTTTATCAGAACATAGTGTTCTGAAGCGATTTAGCCAAAGTTCCGAACCGGAAGCATTGCACAAGTATCTTGTCAGCAATTATCCCGGAGCCAATTACTTCTCTGTTTATGAGGCCGGCTTCTGCGGCTTTTGGATACACGAAAGACTGACAGATTTGGGCATAACCAACATAGTAGTCAATCCTGCCGATGTACCGACCATGAGTAAGGAAAAACTTCGTAAGACAGATTCCGTTGACTGTAACAAGCTGGCTCGTGAATTACGTTCCGGTTCATTGGTTGGAATATACGTTCCCGGAGTGGAAACTCTGGAACTTCGCTCTTTGATAAGGATGAGAAACCTGATAGTAAAAGACAGCACCCGTGCGAAGAACCGCATCAAGTCATTGCTTCGTTTTCATGGAGTGGATATACCCGAAGAGTTTACCCGATGTTCTATAGGCTGTTGGTCCAAACGTTTCCTTTCCTGGTTACAGGCTCTTGAACTGTCCACAGAATATGGCAAGAAGACACTGGATCTTCACCTTGAACAGTTTATCCGTCTTCGTATGATGCTTCTGCAGGAAACGCGTGCCATCCGTGAGATATCACGTAAGGCTCCTTTTGAGAAGCCGATACGCCTTCTGACTTCTGTTCCCGGAATAGGCATTACTACAGCTGCCACTCTGATGGTTGAGCTTGATGATATAGTTCGTTTTAAGAATGCTGACCATCTTGCTTCATTCATTGGTTTGGTACCAATGTGTCATTCGAGCGGTGAAAGTAACGGCACAGGAGATATAACTGTACGCCGGCATTTCATGCTTCGGCGTCTTTTGATAGAAGCTGCATGGATTGCAATCCGTAAGGATCCAGCAATGACCGTAGCCTATGCTGAATACCGTAAACGTATGAATCCACAGAAATCAATTGTAAAGATAGCCGGACGGCTTGTAAACAGAATATATTATGTACTCAAACATGAAAGGGAATATATACCGTGTGTTGTCAAATGATACAGAATCCTATAAGGTAAAACAGCTTTCTTTTGAGGGAAATACTATCATATTTATGCGGCTTTGAAGTCCGCTCAAAATAGTTTGTAACCCTCATTAATGGTTTGACTGATAAAGGAACTTGCAGCCCCTTATGCGGTGTCTGCTGTGGAAAGTTTGTTTTACCATAGGATTATGGTTAGGTTTTCTTAGCCATATCAGACGATATCAGTAATACAAAAAGAGAGGCGTGTTACCGCCTCCCCAAGTTGCATTACTGCGTACCGTCAGGATGTTTGTTGCTGGTAGGTTGCTCCTCAGCAGAGCCTACTTCCTCTTAACATCCTGATACAAAGTTACAAAACTAAAGTTAATTATTAATGAATTATCCAACTTTGTTTGGATTTTAAATGGAAAGACAATATGAAAATAGTTGTATTAGATGGTTATACCTTAAATCCTGGAGATCTTTCCTGGGATGAATTATCAGTATTGGGTGATTTAGTGGTATACGAACGAACATCACGCGAACAAATATTTGAACGGGCTAAAGATGCAGCGTGTGTGCTGACCAATAAGACCGTATTGGATGCTGAGACGCTGTCTGCATTACCTGCATTGCGCTATATTGGAGTTCTGGCAACCGGATACAATGTAGTCGATACAGCCGCAGCCAGTGCTCAGGGAATTGTAGTTACCAATATTCCGGCTTATAGTACCGCATCTGTAGCACAGATGGTGTTTGCACATTTACTTACTATTGTACAGCGCGTGGAGCATTACACAGAACAGGCAAGAAATGGTGTATGGAGTGGCAAACCGGATTTCTGTTACTGGGATACCCCGCTTTGGGAATTATGCGGCAAGCAGATGGGAATTGTTGGATTAGGTAATATTGGACAAGCCGTAGCCCGTATCGCTCTGAGTATGGGAATGACTGTTGCAGCTGTAACCTCTAAGCAGCCGGAAGATTTGATGGAAGGAATCCGGAAAGTGAATCTGGAAGAACTGTTGCGTACGTCGGATGTAGTGACGCTGCATTGTCCGCTGAATACAGAAACCCGTGAGCTGATTAATAAAGAAACGCTGGAATGGATGAAGCCGACAGCTGTTTTAATCAATACGGGTCGGGGCGGACTGGTCAATGGTGATGATTTGGCTGAAGCTTTGAACCAGGGGCAGATTTATGCAGCAGGCATTGATGTAATGCCCGAAGAACCTCCAGTAGCAAGCCATCCGCTATTGCAAGCTAAGAATTGCTTTATTACTCCGCATGTGGCATGGGCTACGAAAGAAGCCAGAATACGTTTGATGAAACAAGCAGTGGATAATTTGAAAGCTTTTTTGAATAATCAACCGATAAATGTAGTATGAATATGACAAAACAAGAGAGAATAGAAAAAGCAGTAGCCTTATTTAAGGAAGGCTATAACTGTTCGCAGTCTGTCGTTGCAGCTTTTGCCGATATCTATGGATTTACAGAAGAACAGGCTTTGAAGATGGCGGCTTCGTTTGGAGGTGGAATCGGACGCATGAGAGAAACCTGCGGAGCAGCCTGTGGCATGTTTCTGTTGGCCGGACTGGAAAAAGGTACTTCGGTGGGGCATGACCGGGAAGGAAAAGCAGCCAATTATGCGCTGGTACAACAGTTGGCTAAAACCTTTAAAGAAGAAACCGGCTCATTGCGCTGTGCCGATTTGTTGGGTTTGTCCAAGACCGAACCGGTAGTTTCTACCCCCGAAGCACGTACTACTCAATATTATGCAAAACGTCCTTGTGCGAAAATGGTAGAGACGGCAGCTACAATTTGGGCTGATTATCTGGAAAAGCATTCAGATAAATCTTTTTGACGAAACAAATATTTTTTCCACCTCTTTAATCTGTATGTAATCTGCTGTATTATAATTTTTTGTATATTTGCATCCGTAAAACACAAACTAGTTATTAATTAAAGCAAATTGAAAATGTTAGCAGAAAATGTAGGAGAATTTGCAGGTCGTATTTGGACTGCTTTGAATGAAACAGAGGGATTGACGCAGAAACAGATTAAGAAAGTAACTAAACTTAAGGATAAAGAATTCTTTTTGGCCTTAGGATGGTTGCTGCGCGAAGGAAAAATAGAAATTTCTGAAGTAGAGAAAGAACTTTTCATTAAATTGGTATAATAGTTATTTGCTATTTTATATTGATAAAAACGCCGATAGCCTGAGTTTGATGGCTACCGGCGTTTTTTCTGTGTATAGAGAGTTTGTTGTTTTCGGATTACCAATTTTTTACGTATATTTGCACCATTATATAATATATAATTACGATATTAAGATAAAACCCACAATATGAAGAATATCCGAAATTTTTGCATTATAGCACACATTGACCATGGCAAGTCTACATTGGCTGACCGTTTACTTGAGTTTACAAAAACTATTCAGGTTACAGAAGGACAGATGCTGGATGATATGGATCTGGAGCGTGAACGTGGTATAACGATTAAAAGTCATGCAATCCAGATGGAGTATGAGTATAAAGGTGAAAAATATATTCTTAACTTGATTGATACTCCGGGACATGTGGACTTTTCTTATGAAGTATCTCGTTCGATAGCTGCTTGCGAGGGTGCATTGCTTGTTGTGGATGCTTCGCAGGGTGTGCAGGCTCAAACTATATCGAACTTATATATGGCGCTGGAGCATAATCTGGAAATCATTCCTGTAATGAATAAGTGCGATATGGCCAGTGCAATGCCGGAAGAAGTAGAAGATGAAATTGTAGACTTGCTGGGATGTAAGCGTGAGGATATTATTCGTGCTTCGGGTAAAACCGGAATGGGAGTAGAAGAAATCTTGAATGCGGTAGTAGAACGTATTCCGCATCCGGAAGGTGATGAGGAAGCCCCGTTGCAGGCTTTGATTTTCGACTCTGTCTTTAATTCATTCCGAGGAATCATCGCTTATTTCAAGGTAGTAAACGGTGTAATCCGTACAGGTGATAAAGTAAAATTCTACAATACCGGTAAGGAATACGATGCAGATGAAATCGGGGTATTGAAGATGGATATGATTCCCCGTAAGGAACTTCGCACGGGTGATGTAGGCTACATTATTTCGGGTATCAAGACTTCACGCGAGGTTAAGGTTGGTGATACTATTACACATATTGCACGTCCTTGCGACAGTGCCATTGCCGGTTTCGAGGAAGTGAAGCCAATGGTCTTTGCAGGTCTGTATCCTATTGAGGCTGAAGACTATGAAAACCTGCGTGCATCTTTAGAGAAACTTCAGCTAAACGATGCTTCGCTGACTTTCCAGCCGGAATCTTCGCTGGCTTTGGGATTTGGTTTCAGATGCGGGTTCCTGGGATTGCTGCACATGGAAATTGTTCAGGAACGTCTGGACCGCGAGTTTGATATGAATGTGATTACGACTGTTCCTAACGTATCGTACATGATTTACGATAAGCAAGGTGGGGTACAGGAAGTTCATAATCCGGGTGGAATGCCCGATCCGACTCTGATTGACCATATTGAAGAGCCGTTTATCGATGCATCTATCATTACAGTTACCGATTACATCGGCCCGATTATGACACTTTGTTTGGGTAAACGCGGTGAGTTGGTTCGTCAGGATTATATAGCCGGAAACCGAGTTGAACTGCATTACAAGATGCCATTGGGCGAAATCGTTATCGATTTTTATGATAAACTGAAGAGTATTTCCAAAGGTTATGCTTCTTTTGATTACCATCAGGCTGGTTTCCGCCCGTCAAAGCTGGTTAAGCTGGATATCTTGCTGAATGGTGAACCGGTCGATGCGCTTTCTACGCTGACACATGTGGACAATGCTTATGATTTGGGCCGCCGCATGTGTGAGAAACTGAAAGAGCTCATCCCGCGTCAGCAGTTCGAAATTGCGATTCAGGCAGCTATCGGTGCCAAGATTATCGCCAGAGAAACCATCAAAGCTGTGCGTAAGGATGTAACGGCCAAATGTTATGGTGGTGACGTGAGCCGTAAGCGTAAGCTGCTCGAAAAACAGAAACGTGGTAAGAAGCGAATGAAACAAATTGGTACAGTAGAGGTACCGCAGAAAGCTTTCCTTGCTGTATTGAAACTTGATTAATTCTTGGGGATTATAAGGCATTCTGTCTGACGAATGCCTTATAACTCTTTTTTAAAAAACCTTATAGTATTCTATATACGCAGAAAAACGAATAGAATGGGATTTAGCTTTTCATTTCAAAGGGCGCAGCACTATCATGTAAATGGTGGTCTGATTTTAATGGTAATGTCATTATTGGCATTAATTGTGGCAAATTCACCTTTTGGAGCTGCCTATCATGATTTCTGGCAACAGGAGATACGCTTGCAGATAGGCGATTTTAATTTCTTTAATCACGGTGGTCATCCTCTTACGGTCATGGCATTTATTAACGATGCCTTGATGTCTGTATTCTTCTTTACTGTCGGACTGGAAATTAAACGTGAGATTCTGGTTGGCGAATTAAGTTCCATGCGTAAGGCTATGCTGCCGATTGTTGCAGCGTGTGGAGGTATGCTTTTTCCTGTCCTTATTTATTTCTTTTTGGTACGTGGCACACCGGCTGAGGTGGGAATGGCTATTCCGATGGCAACCGACATTGCTTTTTCATTGGGAGTATTAAGTCTGTTCTCCAACCGTGTCCCCTTGTCGTTGAAGATATTCCTTACAACCTTTGCTGTGGTCGATGACATCGGAGGTATTCTGGTAATTGCTTTATTCTACAGCAGTGAGCTGTATGTTTCGCATTTATTGTATGCTTTGGGCATTGTCGTATTGCTGATGATTGGCAATAAAAAGCGGGTATATAATAAATGGTATTACATTATCTTGGGCATTGTCATGTGGTATTTGTTCATGCAGAGCGGTATACATGCCACTATTGCCGGTGTAATTGTAGCATTTACCGTTCCTGCCGTTCCTGATTATGATGTAGGTAAATACATCAATTGCATTCACGACAACATTCGCTGCTTTCCGGAAGACAGTTCAGGTACCATTGTTCTGACCCGGAGCCAGATTTATATATTAAGACGGATTGAAGTCGCTTCAGACCATGTTATTTCTCCGCTTCAGTCTTTGGAAGACCATTTGCATGGCTTTGTTAATTATCTTGTGATTCCGCTGTTTGCTTTTGCAAACGCAGGAGTAACACTGGCAGGAGAGGGTGGTTCTGTAAAACTAGGTATGGTCAGTCTGGCCATTATGGCTGGTTTGGTTGTCGGAAAATTTGTCGGTATTTACCTGTTTACATGGCTTGTGGTCCGGTTGGGTGGTGCAGAACTTTCACGCGGTATGAACTGGCGTAACCTTACCGGAGTCTGCCTGCTGGGTGGTATCGGGTTTACCGTTTCTCTGTTTATTGCCAATCTTTCATTCGGTGACAATCCCGATTATCTGAATCAGGCTAAGATAGGTGTTTTAGGCGGGACAATTCTGGCTGGCATTCTGTCTTATCTGGTGCTTCATATAACTTTACCCAAGAAACAAATCTAACTATATTACTAACTTAAATAAATTAACATGAAATTACGTACGTTATTTGCTTCTGCATTGGGATTAATCCTGGCAGTATCTTGTACGAGCAAGGAAGGGCATCTGATTAGTGACGACGCCGAACGTGCTCAGGTACAAAGTGATTTTGATGCGAGAAAGGCTGCCTTGACACAAGGTGATCTTTTCTCTATTTTCGATCAGCAACTGACCGAAAAACAGCGTGAGGCTATGACTTTCCTCTATGCTTATATGCCGTTGAGCGATATTGCCAACTACAGTGGAGAGTATTTCCTGGAAAATGTAAATTACTCGTTCAAGGCACAGGAAGAAATGCCTTGGGGAAAAATTATTCCAGAACGTGAATTCCGTCATTTCGTACTTCCTATCCGTGTGAACAACGAAAATCTGGACGAAAGCCGTAAGGTATTTTATGAAGAACTGAAAGACCGCGTGAAAGGCCTTTCACTGCACGATGCAGTACTCGAAGTGAACCACTGGTGTCACGAAAAAGTAGTTTATACTCCTTCGGATGCCAGAACCAGCTCACCGTTGGCTTCTGTAAAAACAGCATACGGACGTTGTGGTGAAGAGTCTACTTTCACTGTAGCCGCTTTGCGTTCGGTAGGTATTCCTGCCCGTCAGGTTTATACTCCGCGTTGGGCTCACACCGATGACAACCATGCATGGGTAGAAGCTTGGGTAGACGGCAAATGGTACTTTTTGGGTGCCTGCGAGCCGGAACCTGTTCTGAATCTGGGATGGTTCAATGCTCCTGCCAGCCGTGGTATGCTGATGCACACCAAGGTATTTGGACGCTACAACGGTCCTGAAGAAAAAATGGTGGAAACACCGCGCTTTACTGAAATCAACGTAATCGACAACTATACCACTTCGGCTAAGGCAGAAGTTACTGTGGTTGATGCCAACAACCAGCCTGTAGCAGATGCACGTGTAGAATTTAAAGTTTACAACTATGCAGAATTCTATACCGTAGCCGACAAGCGTACCGACGCACAGGGAAAAACATTCCTTTCTGCCGGTAAGGGTGATATGTTGGTTTGGGCATCTAAAGATGGAAAATTCGGTTACGGAAAAGTTTCATTTGGCAAAGACACCAATGTTACTATTGCATTGGATAAAGTTGCAGGTGAAAAATATGCTGTAGAGTTTGACATTGTTCCTCCTCCCGAAAATGTAAATCTGCCAGAAGTAACTCCGGCTCAGCGTGAAGAAAACAACCGCCGCATGGCACAAGAAGATTCTATCCGCAATGCTTACGTAGCTACTTTCGTTACCGAAGCACAGGGACAGGAATTCGCAAAGAAACTGGGATTGGATGAAAAACAGGTTACCAAGTTGCTGATTGCCTCAAGAGGTAACCATGCTACACTGACTTCTTACCTGACAGCCGCATGCACTTCTGACGAAGCTAAAGCTGGTGCCGTTGATTTGCTGGAACGCATTTCTGCAAAAGACTTGCGCGATGTTTCTCTGGATGTTTTGACAGACCACTTCAACAATTCTATTCTGACAGAGGCTAACAAGAAAGACTTCAGCCAGTATGTACGCAATCCTCGTGTTGCCAACGAAATGATTACACCGTATAAAGCATTCTTCCAGCAGGCTATTTCTAAGGAAGATGCTGAGGCTTACCGCAACGATCCGTATAAGATGGTAGAATGGGTGAAAGCTAACATTACAATCGACCCGAACTGCAACTTGCAGTCTGCACCTATTTTCCCGGCAAGTGTATGGAAAACCCGCGTAGCCGATGTTCACTCTCGTAACATCTTCTTTGTTTCTATGGCACGCGCACTGGGTATCCCTGCCCGTATCGACGAAGTAACCGGTAAAGTACAGTTGATGAAAGACGGCAATGCTTCGGATATCGACTTCGAAGCTACCGAACAGGTTACAGCTCCTACCGGTAAACTGGTATTGGCTTATACACCAATCAAGTCACTGTCTGATCCGAAATATTACTCTCACTTTACAATCTCTAAGATTGAAGATGCTCGCATCAAGTTGTTGAGCTACGACGAAAGTGATGTTGACATGGGTGGCGGTGCTACTTGGAACAATATGTTCCGCAAAGGCGTAACCATGGATGAAGGTAACTATGTAATGGTTTCAGGAACTCGTCTTGCCAGTGGTTCTGTTTTGGCTGAATTGTCATTCTTCAGCATTGAAAAAGACAAGACAACCAATATCGATCTGATTATGCGCGAAAGCAAAGACGATATCCAGGTAATCGGTAACTTCAACTCAGAGTCTCTGTACAAGCCGTTGGAAGGTGGTGATCCAGTTTCTGTATTGTCTACTACCGGTCGTGGCTACTATATTATTGCTGTATTGGGTGTAGGTCAGGAACCTACTAACCATGCGTTGAGAGACATTGCAGCTTTGGCAAAAGACTTTGAAGGATGGGGACGCAAGATGGTACTGTTGTTCCAGAATGAAGAACAGTATAAGAAATTCCGTCCGCAGGATTTCCCGGGATTGCCTAACACCATCGTTTATGGTTATGACATCGACGGTGCTATCCAGAACCAGATTGCAACCAACATGAAGTTGCAGAGCAAGACTATCCTGCCGATGTTTATCATTGCAGATACATTCAACCGTGTAGTATTTGTATCACAGGGTTACACCATCGGTTTGGGTGAACAGATGATGAAGATTATC
>CAJKDC010000016.1 GCA_905198575.1 uncultured Bacteroides sp.
ACTAACCTAATCACTTGCCAAAGTGATTATTATCAAGCCCCTATTATGGGCGCACTGAACGGGTATATGCTACCGTCCTGAAATCGACTGCCCGTGACAACGAGATGATTGTCCGTCTGCGTTCTGTTTCCGATAAGGAAGAGACACTGACGCTGACTTATCCGGCCAGACAGCCGTCCAAGGTACGCATCTGTAATTTAGAGGAGATACCGGGTGAGGAAATACGTGGAGCTTTTGCCATCCGGCCTTATGGACAGATGACTTTGAAAATCGAATTTTAATCTGATAATAATATGAGTATGAAAAAAATAGGATTTTTGGCCGCTTTGTTATTCACCGGCTTGCTGTGTGAAGCCCAGAGTTGGTTGCCCGCTATCCGTGAGGCAAAGTCGTCCTGTCGTTTGCTGGAATGTACTTATCAGGATTCCAAACTGGTGAACTGTACTACTGCGGGCAGTGCCTGGCAGGCAGACCGGCAGGTTACCGAGCGGGATGGCAGTACGGTATACACTTTTACTTTTACGGCGCAGCGGGATATGGAGAATGCCGGAGTGGCTGTGGCTTTTGATGAACCGGGATGGAGCAGTGATAATTATGTGATGATTCCTGCATCCGTGTATAACGGAAACCGCCAGCGTATTGTCAATCGTAATTATGCGACCGGACTGGATAAGACAGATTATTATCGGAAAGATTTGGCGCTGACCTCTAACCCGATTCCTCAGTTGTCGCCCGAGTTTGGAGCGGAGTCCCGATTGGAGGTGCTGGTGAACAACACCACTACACCTGCTATGGTGTATCTGAACAGGGCACAGGACAAGGGGACTATTCTGCTGACAGATCAGGGAATCGACTGGAACGGCCAGGTGCTGGACCATGGACTGATTGTAGAGGAAAGTCGCGACCGTTCGGAAGCGTCTTTCGTAATCAGTGCACCGGGAGTACGTGAAAAGAAACCGGAGTTTATTGGTTTCAGCAAGAGCCCTGACCGGGGAGTGTCTGTGAAAAAAGGAGACAAAATCGTTGTCAGTGTTACAAAGATTGATTTCCTTTGTAAAGATGTTCCTGCTTTGCTCGATAAGTTTATGCAATACCGCAAGACACACATCCAATGTGCGGAGCCGCGTAATCTGATGCCGATGAGTGAGGTGCTTGCCCGGATGGTGAAAAATATTGACGAACGCTATTATACAGGTGGCCAGTGGGAGTTTTACTGTCCTGAGAATGCCGACTGGATGTCGTATGGATGGATTGGTGGCTTGATGAATACGTATCCCATGCTGGGCCTGGGTGATGCCGAGCACGAGCGCAGAGTTGTAAATACTTTCGATTTTGCCTTGCCGCGTGCAAAAGGAAAAAGCGGATATTATTACGATGTGCTAGGCTCTGATGGCAACGTGCTGTACCGAGATGCTGCTGCTCAGCAAAAAGGAATCGGGTTGACACGTAAGAATGCCGATATTCTGTATTGGATGGTGAAACAGTTCATGCTGCTGGAGTCACAAGGAAAGCAAGCTGTAATCCGTCCGATGTGGAAAGAACAGGTCCGACAGTTGGCTGATGCCTTTGTCAATACATGGAAAAAACATCATACGTGGGGTAATTACATTGATGTGGAATCGGGCGACATTGCTGTTTATAACACGACGGGAGGAGCCATGGCAGTAGCCGGTTTGGCTTTGGCATCCCGTTATTTCGAGTGTCCGGAATATTTGCAGGTGGCTCGTGAGGCAGCCGCAGATTATTATGCAGGTTTTGCCCTGACCGGATTTACTTCGGGCGGTTGCGGTGATATTCTGCAGAACGCCGACTCGGAAACATCGATTGCACTGACTACTTCGCTGATTACCTTGTATGAGACGACCGGTGAGGCGGTATACCTGAAGCAGGCCAAGGATCTGGCCAACCTGTGCGCTACGTGGACGGTATCATTTTTTTACCGTTTGCCGGAAAGCACACCGTTGGCAAAACTGGGCGCCAACCTTACCGGAGCTGTATGGGCCAGTACGCAGAATAAGCACGGAGCTCCAGGGTTCTGTACGCAGTCGGGCGATGCCTTGTTCAAGATATATCGTGCTACGGGAGATAAGTTGTATGCCGACTTGTTGCGCGATGTGATACATGCCCATGCCGAGGGAGTACAGCCGAATGGCAAGATTACGGAACGTCTGACGTATTGTGATGCCGATAGCAGGGGCTCACGGGGTGACGGTGGAAAGACCGGATGGAATGAAACCAATGGAGCCATGATGGCCATGGAGATTCCAGGCATATATGTACGGACCGATTTGCAGCAGGTCTATGTGTTCGACCATGTAGTAGCCGAAATTGTGAAACAAGACAAGCGTGAAACGGTGCTTAAAGTGACAAACCCTACAGCGTATGATGCCGTGGTGACCGTATTGGCCGAAAATGCCGGACAGGCAGCAAGACCTTTGGGGGATAATGCCTTTTTGACCTGGAACGAAAAGGTTAAGGTAAAAGCTGGCAAAACTGTGACTTACAAAATCAGAAATTAATTTGGTAAAATTATCTTATAAATACAGTATATGAAAAACAAAATTATCACTTTAGGATTCTTCCTTTTCTGCAGTATGCATGCTGTGGAAGCCAAGGACTATGATTTCCCATTTCAGAATCCGGCCTTACCGGTAGAAGAACGTGTTGAGGATTTGATTTCGCGTCTGACGCTTCAGGAAAAAGTGCAGATGATGAAACACCAGTCGCCGGCCATAGAGCGTTTGGGGGTACCTGCCTATAACTGGTGGAACGAAGCCTTGCACGGTGTGGCCCGTACTTCCGAAAAGGTGACGGTCTTCCCGCAAGCCATCGGTATGGCGGCCACATTCGATACGGATGCCTTGCAAAAGGCGGCAGGTATGATTTCCGAGGAGGGACGTGCCTTGTTTAATGAAGACTTGCGCCAGAAGAAAACCGGCAGCATCTACAGAGGACTGACTTACTGGACTCCCAATGTGAATATTTTCAGAGACCCTCGCTGGGGACGCGGCCAGGAAACTTACGGGGAAGACCCGTACCTGACCTCCAAGATGGGATATGCCATGGTGCGCGGACTGGAAGGAGATAATCCCGACTACCTGAAGGCTGTGGCCTGCGCCAAGCATTATGCCGTGCACAGCGGACCGGAATATAACCGCCATTCGTTCAATGCGCAGGTAGATACGTACGACTTGTGGGATACGTATCTGCCGGCTTTCCGCGAACTGGTGGTGAAAGCCAAAGTACATGGGGTGATGTGTGCCTACAACCGCCTGGACGGACAGCCTTGCTGCGGCCACAACGAACTTTTGCAGGACATCTTGCGCAATCAGTGGAAATTCGACGGATACGTTACATCCGACTGTGGGGCCATCAATGATTTTGCGCATAACCATAAAACGCATGCCAGTGACATCGAGGCCGTAAGCGATGCGGTGCTGAACGGTACGGACTTGGAATGCGGTGATTTGTACCGCTTGCTGGAGCAAGGAGTGAACAAAGGCTACCTTTCTGAAAAGAACATCGATGTTTCCTTGAAAAGATTATTTACCATTTTGTTCAAGATTGGCCTTTTCGATGGAGAGGACATGAGCCGGAATCCGTATTTCTCTATCGGAAGAGAGGTGATTGAGTGCGATGCACATAAGAAACAGGCTTTCGAAATGGCTTGCAAGTCGATGGTGCTGCTGAAAAACGAGAATCATATCTTGCCGCTCGATATAAAGAAAATCAAGCGTATTGCACTGATTGGTCCGAATGCTGACGATGCGCAGACATTGCTGGCAAACTATTACGGTACACCCAGCGAAATCATCACACCGCTGAAGAGTATGGAAAAGAAACTGAAAAGCAAGGTGGAGATAGATTATATGAAAGGTGTAGACCATGTCAAGAAGCTGGAAGAGGGGCCTTCGTTTGCCGAAATTGCCCGCCGTGCTCAGCAAGCGGATGTAATTGTCTTTGTTTCGGGTATCAATGCCAATTACGAAGGCGAGGCCGGTGATGCCGGTGCGGGTGGCTATGCAGGTTTTGCCAGTGGCGACCGCACCACACTGCAACTGCCGCAGGTGCAGATTGATTTGATGAGGGAACTGGAAAAGACTGGCCGTCCGCTGGTGATTGTCAACATGTCGGGTTCTGTAATGAGCTTTGAATGGGAAAGCCAGCATGCCGATGCCATTCTTCAGGCATGGTACGGCGGACAGTCGGCCGGAGATGCCATTACCGATATTTTGTTCGGTACGTATAATCCTTCCGGACGTATGCCGCTGACGACTTACAAGTGCGACAATGATTTGCCGGCTTTGGAAGACTATTCGATGTCGAACCGTACATACCGTTATTTCCGCGGAGAAGTGCGTTATCCTTTCGGTTACGGGTTGAGCTATACTACGTTTAAATACGAAGCATGTCCGGCAGATACGGTTGTAGCTACTGGAAAATCACTGGCTTACCAGGTAAAAGTAACCAATACCGGAAGCAAAGACGGTGACGAAGTGGTACAGCTTTACATTTCACATTCCAAACAGAAGCAAACCGAGCGCATGCCGCTTTGCGCACTGAAAGGTTTCCAGCGTGTGTCTCTGAAGAAGGGTGAAACAAAGACCGTTACCTTTACACTTTCGCCCGAGGAACTGGCACTGGTGACTGCCGACGGACTTTTGAGGGAAAGAGCCGGAAAGGCAGAAGTCTACATCGGTGGCGGTCAGCCGGGCAAGTCGGAAGGGGTTGCTTATCCGCTGCATATTCAGGGAGATACATTCCAAATCCATTAAAAAGGGCATAAGGTTATGAAAGCATGCAATAAACTTAACTGGGCAGCAGGAGCAATCCTGCTGCTATGTTCTTGCAATACACAGGAACCTATTCAGACGAAAATCAACGAACATCCTACTACCTTTTGTAATCCGTTGAACTTGAATTACCGTTTCATGAAGATTGACGGCGGAGAAGGTATCCGCGAGGCTGCTGATCCGGTGGTGATTCAGTTTAAGGATTTGTATTACCTTTTTGCCTCCAAGTCTTCCGGATACTGGTATTCTTCGGATTTCAACTCGTGGACGCATGTGGTCATTCCGGATTCCGTTTTGCCCATTGAAGACTATGCACCGGGACTTTTTGTGCACGACGGCTATGTATATTACGCAGGCTCTACCCGTGGCAATGCCATGCTCTATCGTTCAAATAAGCCGGAGCTGGGACAATGGGAGAAGGTAAAAGAGGTACCTTCGGACTGGGACCCTGCTTTTTATGTAGAGGGCGACAAACTCTATGTCTATCATGGTTCATCTCCTTCCGACCCGATTTATATGTCCGTTCTGAACCTGAAAACGCTCGAAGAAGAAGGGAAACCTGTCCCATGCCTGAATAGCAATACTAAAGTTCATGGCTGGGAGCGTCCCGGTGAGCAAAATGAGCTTACACGGCGTCCTTACATAGAAGGAGCCTGGATGACTGAGCATAACGGCAAGTATTATCTGCAATATGCAGGTCCGGGTACCGAGTGGAAGACGTATGCCGATGGCGTGTATGTTTCTAATTCACCGGCTGGACCGTTTGTCTATGCGGCCAACAATCCGGTTTCGTATAAGCCCGGTGGCTTTATCGGTGGAGCCGGACACGGCTGTATTTTTCAGGTAGGTGAGACGTATTGGAAAGCTGCAACGAACTCCATTTCCGTACGGCACATGTTCGAGCGCAGGCTGTCGTTTTTCCCTACCTATTTTGACGGCGAGGGTTACATGTATACCGATACGTCTTTCGGGGATTATCCGATGTTCCTGCCTTCGGGTAAAAAAGGAGTATCCAATCCCGAATGGATGTTGCTGTCTTACCGCAAACCAGTCGTAGCCTCATCGGTGAAGGAAGGTTTTCCGGTAGGCAATCTGGTCGATGAAGACGCGCGTACGGCTTGGGTAGCGCAGTCGGCTCAGAATGAGTGGGTCGATATAGACTTGAAGAAACTCTGCCGCGTCAATGCCATCCAGGTGAACTATGACGAATATGGGGCTACGCAGAAAGGACTGGCACCGGATGTATACCAGAGCTACGTGTTGTGGGCCTCCAGAGATGGTAAAGACTGGTATGTGATAGCAGATAAGAGTGTGAAGAAAACAGATACTCCGCACGACTACATCGAGTTTGAAACTCCGTTCGATGCCCGTTACATTAAATGGGAGAATAAGGCCTATACGGTTTCTGATAATGTTTCGTTGCGCGAAATCCGTGTTTTCGGAAAAGGATACGGCCCAAGACCCGAAGCAGTACAAGAGATGTACGTGGAACGCAATGCTGGCGACCCGTGCAAATGTAAGCTCAACTGGACACCTGTAGCCGATGCCGATGGCTATATGATTCGTTATGGCATATCACTGGATAAGCAGTATCACAGCTATCAGGTTACAAACGATTCTACTTCTTTGGATTTGAATAGCCTGGAGGCCAACCGGAAGTATTACTTCTCAATAGCCGCTTTCAATGAAAATGGTGTGGGAAATTATGTGAGTTATGATGATAAAGGTTTAAACAATATTCATTGAAAGTATTTTAGTCATGAAACTGCGGTCATTAATAATGTTGTTTTTTCTGTTCTCGCTGGCATCGTGGGGCGAAACGGCGAAAAAACGTAAGGTGGAATATGTCAATCCGTTTATCGGAGCCAGTACAAATGTGAAAGATGCCGGAGCTTACCACGGTTTGGGTAAAACAATACCGGGAGCCACTTCTCCGTTTGGCATCGTACAGGTAAGCCCTAACACGATAACCGGTGGAGATAACGGTTCCGGTTACAGTGATGAGCATCGAAGTATCGAAGGCTTTGCCTTTACCCAAATGAGCGGGATAGGGTGGTATGGTGATTTGGGTAATTTCCTGGTTATGCCAACCACCGGCAAATTGTATACCAATTCCGGTCGTCTGGACAATCCTGATGCCGGATACAGGTCAAGATATGACAAGAAAAGCGAATATGCCGAGGCCGGATATTACCGCGTATTTTTAACCGATTATCAGATTAAGGCGGAGGCTACCGTGGCTCAGCATTGTGGCTTCCTGAAATTTACTTATCCGGCGCATAAACAGGCAAGAATACAGATTGATCTTGCCCGCCGTGTGGGGGGAACTTCAACCTGGCAGGAAGTACGTGTTGTCGATGACCGTACAATTACCGGGAAAATGGTCTGTACTCCCGACGGCGGTGGCTGGGGCAATGGAAGTGGAAAAGGTGATTACACCGTTTATTTTTATGCACAATTCTCCAAGCCTTTCAAAGACTATGGAGTCTGGTCTGTTTCCATTCCGGAAGGACAGTCCCGCAAGCGGGAGTTCGTAGAGTCGGATGCCTTTCAGAAATTGACGTCAAAGGCGGAGATTCACCGGAATGTCAGGCAGTATGCCGGTAAGCATATCGGTTTCTTTACCGAATTTGAAACGCGGAATCAGGAGGAAGTTTTGCTGAAGGCAGGTGTCTCTTTTGTCAGCGAAGACGGAGCAAGGAAAAACTTGGAAAAAGAGATTCCTCACTGGAGTTTTAAGCAGACGTTGGAAGAGAATCAGGATAAATGGGAGAAAGCTTTGTCCAAGATAACTGTAGAAACCGATGATGAAGACAGCAAGACGATTTTCTATACGGCCTTATATCGTACCATGCTTGATCCGCGTCTGTACTCGGACGTAGACGGCCGGTATGTGGGAGGTGATAAAAAAATCCATGAAACCAAGTCGTTCAACAAGCGTACGATATTCAGTGGATGGGATGTTTTCCGCAGTCAGATGCCCTTGCTGACGATTATCCGCCCGGACGTGATTAATGACATTCTTAACTCTTTGATTTCGCTGGCCGAGGAAAGCGGTCAGAATTACTTGGAAAGATGGGAGTTTCTGAATGCATACAGCGGATGCATGATAGGAAATCCTGCTATCTCTGTCTTAGTCGATGCTTACAAGAAAGGAATACGGGACTATGACGTCGAGAAGGCCTGGCGCCTTGCGGACCAAACCTCAAAAAGATTTGGCAATGCGCTCCACGGATATGTGCCCAACTCCGTATCTGAAACGCTGGAATATGCATATACGGAATGGTGCATGGCCGAATTTGCAAAGGCACTGGGAAAAACGGAGGAAGAGCGGAAATACCGGGAACTGGCTTTGTCGTATAAAAACATTTACGACGCAGACCACAACAGTTTCTGCCCGAAAGATGAAAAAGGCAAATTCCGTGAGTGGCCGGAAAACGGACGGCTGACGGAAGGATTTGGCTGTGTAGAATCGAATCCGTTCCAGCAGGGATGGTTCGTTCCTCACGATGTTGATGGACTGGTACGTTTGAAAGGTGGAAGACAGCAGACAATTCAGGATTTGGACTATATGTTTGACAATACACCTTCCGATTTTCTCTGGAACCAGTTTTACAATCATGCCAATGAGCCTGTGCATCATGTGCCTTTCCTGTATAACCGTCTGGGTGAACCCTGGAAAACTCAGTATTGGTCGAATTACATTTGCCGTAAAGCTTATAAGAATGGCGTGAAAGGGCTGGTCGGCAATGAAGATGTAGGGCAGATGTCTGCATGGTATGTTCTCGCTTCAATCGGAATGCATCCGATTTGTCCGGGTGATACACGTATGGAGCTGACGACACCTGTGTTCGAGGAGATAACTCTTGAAGTAGGCCCTTCTCGGTTCTTCAGAATAAAAGTAAAGAAAGACTCCCCTGCAAGCATCTATATCCAGTCGGCAAGGCTTGATGGCAAGAAGTACGGCCGGTGTTATATCGATTACAGCGAGGTTATGCGAGGGGGAACGCTGGAACTGGTATTGGGGGATAAGCCCAATAAAAAGTGGGGAGTCCGATAGCAAGCCTGTTTCTTGCAAACATCCCTTTGTTTTGCAGTTTGTCATTGCTATGCGGAGCGCGCATCTCAGTTATGCACGGTCCGCATCAAAGCAATAACAAACCTTCATCATTTTAATGACGCGTTTCACTGATATGGATATTTCTGTTCAAGCTCATGCAAGTAGTTGCACCTGGCCAGGTAGCATGCACCGATGATGCCGGCCTCGTCCTTCAGTACCGAAAGCATGAGCTTGCAGTTTTTATTAACCAGCTTGAGCGTATATTTCTTCAAGGCCACCTCAAGAGGCAGCAGTAGGTAGTCGCCCACCTTGGAAAGGCTGCCCCCTATGATGATAAGTTCCGGATTGAGCAGGTTAATCAGATTGGCCAGTTCTTTGCCCAGCTTGGCAGCCAACTGCTCCATCAGCTCGATGCAGAGCAGGTCCTCGTGCTCGATAGCCAGCAGTACGTCGTCCAGCGTGAGACTGTCCGGTTGCCGGTGCACTTTCTCCGATAGGATGGACTGTTTTCCGCTCAGAATTTCTTCCTTGCATATCCGGCACAGGGCAGAGCCCGACACTTCGGTTTCCAGACAGCCCTTTTTTCCGCAGTGACACAGTATCTCGTTCTCGAAGGCATAAAAATGCCCCAGCTCGCCTGCAAAACCCGATTTTCCTTTCACAATCTGTCCGTTCAGCATCAGGGCAGCTCCCAGTCCCCAGCTCAAGTTGACGTACACAATGTCCTGCTGATTCTGCACACAGCCCTTGTACAGCTCTCCGTAAAACATCGAGCGCGTGTCGTTCTCTATCGTAACGGGATGCCCCAGCCTGTATTCCAGTACCTCGGAGATGGGGTCTTCCAGAAACGAGAACATGGTGTGGCTCACGCCGTGAACAGGGTTTACCCGTCCCGATATGTTTATCTGGATGTTGATGATGTGGGTCGTATTGATTCTGCTTTCTTTTATAAACTCCGTCACCCGGCTGCACAGCTCGTCCAGACTTTGGGGCGTATTCCGGTAATTGTAGGGGAGATTCTTCAGCGCCAGTATTTTCCCGGCAAAGTCAATCAGGCCGACGCGTATGTAGTCCTGCTTGATGTCTATCCCGATGAAGTACCCCACCTGCGCATTGATGGCAAACAGCATGGGCGGACGTCCTTCGCCCTGCTCCAGCTTTCCGGCATTGCAGATGTATTCTTTTTCCAGCAGTTCGTTTATCAGCTTTCCGGCGGTGGGCAGACTCAGTCCCATTTCTTTGGCTATCTGCGGGATGGACAGGGTTTCGTTGTTGATGAAATACGTCAGCAGTCTGTACAGCGAGACTTTCGATTTCTTGTTGCTTCTCTCAATCATGGTTCGGCAGTTTGTTTTCTGCCTGTAAAGATACGAATTGCCTGTATATTCGGTGCACGGAGTTTATAAAAAATATGTCGAAGGAGTGCGTGCGGCTTCGAATATCTGCAATGTGGCGTGCAAAAAAGGCCGGAGTTCCTAAAATACTTTATAAAGTAATTTACTAAATACCCTAAAATGCAGGTTTTTTATGTTGGACAACAAGTTTTCTGCCGCAATGGTAAATAAACGGCCAAATAAATGCATGCCGCAGGTACTCTATTTAAAATAATGGTTATGTTTGCCATGTAGTAACCTTAAAACGAATAATAGTATGGAAAAAATTATTGGATTAATTGATGCCCCTTTCACTCCTTTTTATGATAACGGTGAAGTCAATCTGGAACCCATTGCTGCCTATGCGGCTATGCTGGCCAAGAACGGCCTTAAAGGTGTATTTATAAACGGTTCATCGGGCGAAGGCTATATGCTGACCGAGGACGAGCGCATGAAGCTGGCCGAAGAGTGGGTACGTGTGGCTCCTGAAGGTTTCAAGGTAATCGTGCACGTGGGTAGCTGCTGCGTGAAGGCGAGCCGGATGCTGGCCGAACATGCGCAGAAAATCGGGGCATGGGGTATCGGTGCCATGGCGCCTCCGTTCCCGAAGGTAGGCCGCATCGAAGAACTGGTGAAATACTGCGAAGAAATTGCGGCCGGTGCGCCCGAACTGCCGTTCTATTATTATCATATCCCGGCATTCAACGGAGCTTTCCTGCCGATGGTAGAGCTGCTGAAGGCGGTGGACGGACGTATCCCGAATTTTGCCGGAATCAAATATACGTACGAAAGCATTTATGAGTACAACCAGTGCCGGTTGTATAAGGACGGCAAATACGACATGCTGCACGGTCAGGACGAGACCATTCTTCCTTCGCTGGCCATGGGAGGCGCGCAGGGAGGTATCGGCGGTACTACCAACTATAACGGTATCAATCTGGTGGGCATTATCGATGCCTGGAAGGCAGGTGATATAGAAAAGGCGCGTGAGCTGCAGAATTTCTCGCAGGAGGTGATCAATGTGATTTGCCATTACCGCGGCAACATCGTGGGCGGCAAACGCATCATGAAGCTTATCGGACTGGATTTGGGCAAGAACCGTACGCCTTTCCAGAACATGACCGACGAGGAAGAGGCACGTATGAAAGCCGAACTGGAAGCGATTAATTTCTTCGAACGTTGTAATAAATTTTAAATGCCGGAAGATATGATGTCTGCAGAAATTTATGCGAAATACTGGGCAGAGAACTACAAGCAGGACCTGACCCAAAATATCATGCCTTTCTGGCTGAAGAACGGACTGGATAAGGAATTCGGGGGTATTTATACCTGTCTGACACGCAACGGACACCTGATGGATACGACCAAGTCGGTGTGGTTTCAGGGACGTTTTGCCTTTATCTGTGCTTTTGCTTACAATAATGTAGAAAAACGGCCGGAATGGCTGGAAGCAGCCAAGGCTACACTGGACTTCATCGAGGAACACTGCTTTGATACCGACGGCCGGATGTTCTTCGAGGTGGCTGCCGACGGAATACCGCTCCGCAAGCGCCGGTATGTGTTCTCGGAAAGTTTTGCGGCTATTGCCATGGCCGAATATGCGCTGGCTACAGGCGATGCGGAATATGCCCGCAAGGCACTCGACTTATTCAAGCGTATGCGGCATTTCCTCCGTACGCCGGGCATCCTGGAACCGAAGTATCTGCCGGCAGTACAGGCGCAGGGACATTCCATCACCATGATTATGGTGAATGTGGCATCGTGCATCAAGAAGGTGATTTCGGATCCGGAGCTGGATGCGCAGATAGAGGAATCGGTTTATGCGCTGAAAAAATATTTCATGCATCCGGAGTTCAAGGCACTGCTGGAGACTGTAGGGCCTAAGGGCGAGTTTATCGATACCATCAACGGACGGACCATCAATCCGGGACATTGCATCGAAACGGCCTGGTTCTTGTTTGATGTGGCTGCAGGTATGGGCGGCAACAAGGAGCTGGTGGACATGGCGCTGACTATCTTCGACTGGTCGTGGGACTGGGGATGGGACAACCAGTATGGCGGTATCATCAATTTCCGCGACTGTAAGAATCTTCCTTGTCAGGATTATTCGCAGGATATGAAATTCTGGTGGCCGCAGACGGAAGCGATTATTGCCAGTCTGTATGCCTATAAACTGACGAAGGACGAGAAATACCTGAAACGCCATAAGGTTATCAGTGACTGGACGTATGCGCATTTCCCGGATGCCGAGTTTGGCGAATGGTATGGCTATCTGCATCGGGACGGTACGGTGGCACAGACAGCTAAGGGAAATATCTTCAAAGGTCCGTTCCATATCCCCAGAATGATGGTTAAGGGATATATGTTGTGTAATGAAATTTTATCGGAATAACGGCAGCCTATGAAGAATTCGAAATATTATCCCTGGGTGGTGGTAGGTCTGTTGTGGGTGGTTGCCCTGCTGAACTATATGGACCGCCAGATGCTCAGTACGATGAAAGAGGCCATGCAGATAGACATCGTGGAACTGCAGTCGGCGGCCAACTTCGGTTATCTGATGGCTGTCTTTCTGTGGATTTACGGATTGATGAGTCCGGTGTCGGGTATCATTGCCGACCGCCTGAACCGTAAGTGGCTGATTGTGGGAAGCCTGTTTGTATGGTCGTCTGTGACTTACCTGATGGGTGTGGCCGATACGTACGACCAGGTGCTCTGGCTGCGTGCCGTGATGGGAGTGAGCGAAGCGCTGTATATACCGGCTGCCTTGTCGCTGATAGCCGATTACCATACGGGCAAGTCGCGCTCGCTGGCCATCGGTATCCACATGACGGGTCTGTACATGGGACAGGCTGTGGGAGGTTTTGGCGCTACGGTGGCGGCTACTTTCTCGTGGCATACCACGTTCCACTGGTTCGGTATCATCGGTATTGCATATGCACTGGTACTGATTCTTTTCCTGCACGACAAGAAAACGGAACCTGTTTTAGGTCCTGTACCTGAAAAGACGGAAAACCGCGAGTCGGAGAGTGTGTTCACCAGTCTCAAGTCGCTGCTGACGAATGTGGCGTTCTGGGTCATCCTGCTGTATTTTGCAGCTCCCAGCTTGCCGGGATGGGCTACGAAGAACTGGCTGCCTACGCTCTTTGCCGAGAATCTGGACATGCCGATGGCGCAGGCGGGCCCGATTTCTACTATTACCATTGCGGTTTCTTCGTTTATCGGTGTCGTTATCGGCGGTACGCTGTCCGACAAGTGGGTGCAGCGCAACCTGCGGGGCCGTGTTTATACGGGGGCTATCGGACTGGGACTGACGATTCCTTCGCTGCTTTTGCTGGGCTTCGGTCATAACATTGTAGCAGTGGTAGGTGCCGGTTTGCTGTTCGGTATCGGTTACGGTATTTTCGATACCAACAATATGCCTATCCTGTGCCAGTTTGTATCGGCACGGCAACGGGCTACGGCGTATGGAGTAATGAATATGGTCGGTGTGTTTGCCGGTGCCTTTATCACCAACCTGCTGGGAAGCTGGGGCGACAGCGGTAATCTGGGACTGGGATTTGCCATGCTGGCTGTAGTGGTGGCTGTAGCACTGGCTGCCCAGCTGTATTTCCTTCGTCCTAAGACGGACAATGTAGAGTAACCCGATTGACAGGGGACTGTATAGAAAATAGTTATCCCGTCCGGCTGTGCAGTGCATGCATGCCGGACGGGATATTTTTTACAGGTTCCTTTCAGGCTTCCGCCGAAGACTGTTTGGCCAGCAGGTCTTCCATCTTGAGCAGCTCGTCGCGATACTGGGCAGCCGTGATGAAGTCCAGCTTCTTGGCCGCCTCCTGCATCAGCTTGCGGGTATGCTCGATGCTCTTTTCCAGTTGCGGACGGGACATGTACTGCATAATCGGGTCGGCAGCCAGACTGATTTGTTCCGGTGCATCGGTATATGCCTTTGGAGCAGCCTGCTGCGGCTCTGTGGCGCTTTCGGCCAGCAGCACATTCTTGCGGTTGCGCTTAATCTGTTTCGGGGTGATGCCGTGCGCTTCGTTGTAGGCCAGCTGCTTTTCGCGGCGGCGGTTGGTTTCGTCAATCGTCTGCTGCATACTGTCCGTTATCTTGTCGGCATACATGATGACTTTTCCGTTGATGTTACGGGCAGCACGTCCTGCGGTCTGCGTAAGCGAACGGTGCGAGCGCAGGAAGCCTTCCTTGTCGGCATCCAGAATGGCTACCAGCGATACCTCCGGCAGGTCCAGTCCCTCACGCAGCAGGTTTACGCCAATCAGCACGTCGTAGATGCCGGCACGCAGGTCTTCCATAATCTTCACGCGCTCCAGCGTATCCACGTCGCTGTGTATGTAATTGCATCTTATGCCGTTGTTCAGCAGGTATTCGGTCAGCTCCTCGGCCATACGCTTGGTCAGTGTGGTGACCAGTACGCGTTCTTCCACCTCGATGCGTTGCTGAATCTCTTCCAGCAGGTCGTCTATCTGGTTCAGGCTGGGGCGCACTTCGATAATGGGGTCCAGCAGACCTGTAGGACGGATGACCTGGTCTACCACGATGCCTTCACTCTGTTGCAGCTCGTAGTCGGCCGGCGTGGCACTCACGTAGATGACCTGCTTGGCCAGCTCCTGAAACTCCTCGAACTTGAGCGGACGGTTATCCATGGCGGCAGGCAGACGGAAACCGTATTCCACCAGATTTTCCTTACGGGCACGGTCGCCGCCATACATGGCCCGGATTTGAGGCACGCTGACGTGGCTTTCGTCGATGACGATGAGAAAATCTTCCGGGAAGAAATCCAGCAGGCAGTAAGGACGGGTACCCGGCTCGCGTCCGTCGAAATAGCGCGAGTAGTTCTCGATGCCCGAGCAGTGCCCCAGTTCGCGGAGCATCTCCATGTCGTAGGTGACACGCTCGTACAGGCGCTTGGCCTCGTAAGTCTTGCCGATATCCTCGAAGTAGGCTACCTGCTTGGTCAGGTCGTCTTCAATCTGGTGAATGGCCCGCAGGGTACTCTCCTTGGTCGTCATGAAGAGGTTGGCCGGATAAATCTTATACTCTTCGAACGAGCCTGTACGGCTGCCCGATACGGGTTCTACCTCTTCGATGGCATCAATCTCGTCGTCCCAGAAAATCACCCGCAGGATGTGGTCGGTATAGGCCAGATAAATATCGACCGTATCTCCCTTCACGCGGAAATTGCCGCGGTTGAGTTCAATGTCGTTGCGCACGTACAGACTGTCTACCAGGCGGCGCAGAAAGACGTTGCGGTCCAGCAGCTTGCCTCGCTTGATTTCAATCACGTTGTTGTAGAAGTCGGCCGGGTTTCCCATACCGTAGATGCACGAAACGGAAGACACTACAATGACATCTTTCCGTCCGGAGAGGAGTGAAGAGGTGGCAGCCAGACGCAGCTTGTCTATTTCTTCGTTGATAGCCAGGTCTTTCTCGATGTACGTGTCGGTAGAAGGCAGGTAGGCCTCCGGCTGGTAATAATCGTAATAAGACACGTAATACTCCACAGCATTGTGCGGGAAGAAACTCTTGAACTCGCCGTACAGCTGGGCAGCCAGTGTCTTGTTGTGGCTGAGGATGAGCGTAGGCTTGTTGATATTCTTGATGACATTGGCTATGGTGAACGTCTTGCCCGAACCGGTGACACCCAGCAGGGTCTGTGCCGGTACGCCCTGCAATACTCCCTGTGTGAGCTGGGCGATGGCTTCGGGCTGGTCGCCCATCGGACTGTAATCGGATACTAATTCAAAATTCATGTTGTGCAAATCAAAGTGAGAAATCGGGCATTCCCGTTTTTAGCGGGAAATGCAGTGTGTAAAGTTACACATTTTCTTGAACCCTCTGGCCAAATGCCTGAATGAAAACACTTTTTTGCATTAAAAAACCTTCATCTGTTGTATTATTCGGCAGAAACCAGTAAATTTGCGCAATTATTGTGAATAGCATGAAAAAATACATTGTAATGGCTCTTTGCTCTGCTGGGGTGCTGACTTCTTGCGGAGAATATAATAAAGTGCTGAAATGCACGGACTATGAATATAAGTACGAGGCGGCGAAGTCTTACTTTGCCCAGGGTCAGAATACCAAGGCGGCCACTCTGCTTGAGGACTTGATCACAATTCTGAAGGGAACTTCGAGTGGTGAGGAGTCGCTGTATATGCTGAGTATGGCTTATTATAACCAGGGGGATTACGTGACGGCTGCCCAGTATCTCAATACTTATTATACGACTTATCCGCGTGGCAAGTACACCGAACAGGCCCGTTTCAATGCCGGACGTGCGCTGTATCTGGATACTCCGGAACCGCGTCTGGACCAGTCGAGTACGGTAAAGGCCATACAGGAGTTGCAGATGTTCATGGAGTATTTTCCGCGCAGTGAGCGTAAGGATGAAGCTCAGAACATGATTTTTGAATTGCAGGACAAGCTGGTAGAGAAGGATTACCTGTCGGCCAAGTTGTATTACGACTTGGGTGACTATACCGGAAACAGTTCTTACAGTACCACCGGTAATAATTATCTGGCTGCCATTGTTACCGCACAGAATATTCTGAAGGATTATCCGTACACCAAGTTGCGTGAAGACATCTCGATTCTGATTCTGCGTGCCCGTTATGACATGGCCAAAGCCAGTGTGGACGAGAAGAAGGAAGAGCGTATGCGTGACACCATTGACGAGTATTATGCTTTTATCAACGAATTCCCGGAAAGCAAATACTTGGCCGAGGCTGAGAAAATGTTCAAGGATGCCAGCACTTATGTGAAGGATTCTTCAGACGACAGTGATTATTGATGTGAACCATTTGTAAATAAGAACAATTTATAATATAAAAGGAATTATGGATTATAAAAAAACGAACGCGCCGACGAACACCGTTACCCGTAACATGATGGACTTGTGCGAGGACACAGGTAATGTTTATGAAACTGTTGTAATCATCGGTAAACGTGCCAACCAGATTGCAGTGGAGATGAAGAACGACCTTTCGAAGAAGTTGCAGGAGTTTGCATCTTATAACGATAATCTGGAGGAAGTTTTCGAAAACAGAGAGCAGATTGAAATCTCACGCTACTATGAAAAGTTGCCGAAACCTACTTTGATTGCTGCACAGGAATACGAAGAAGGTAAGGTTTACTACCGTAATCCTGCTAAGGAAAAAGAAAAATTGCAATAAGGGTCCGTTCCCTGCAAAGGCCGTTTCCCATCCGAAGCGGCCTTTATTTTTGTTGAATCTGATAATATGTAAAAATAGTTATGATACAGCGTATTCAAACCATTTACTTGCTGGTGGTTGCCATCCTGATGGTGGTGATGATGTCTTTGCCCGTAGGAAACCTGCTGGGGACGGATAATACCATTTATGAGTTTACCAATCTTTCGATAACGGCTCAGGGCGGTGAACCTGACTATGCACCGTGGGCACTTTTTGCCATCTTGATGGTGGAAGCCGTGGTTTCACTGATTACCATTTTCCAGTTCAAGCGCAGAATCCTGCAGATGCGTCTTACTTCGTTTGCTACTATTCTGATGATTGGCTATTATGTCGTATTGGTGACCTTTGTGCTGATGCTTAAGGGCGACCGCTCTTTTGTTCCGCAGTGGACAGTGTGCCTGCCTTTCATTGCTATCGTACTGAACTGGCTGGCTGTCCGTGCTATCGGCAAGGATGAGGCTATGGTTCGTTCTTACGAACGGTTGAGATAAAGAATTTATTGTAAATAAAATAAAATCCCGGAAGAGAACTTGATGATGGTTTCTTCCGGGATTTATTGTTTATTCAATGTCTTTATGCTGATTACCGGCTGATATCAAACAGATAAGTAAGCCGTCCGCCGATATACGAGTGCGCCGAGCGGGAGTAGGGATCGCTCTTGGAGTTACCGTAGAAGTCGGACAAGCCAAAATAGTAACGGCCTTCCAGTACGAAATTGCCTATACCTGTACGCAGCTCCACACCCATACCGCCAACCAGACCATAATCGAATTTATTCTCGGCCATCTTGCCGTAGGTGGAGTTTGATACGTATCGGTCGCTCGGGTCCCAGTTTCCGCCTTTGGTTTCCTTTTCACTCAACAGAAAGCCTACCTGCGGACCCAGGTTTACGATGAAGCGTGCACCGTGTCCTTCGTCTTTACCGAAAGCCAGATGTGCCAGCAACGGAATTTCAATATAGTTCATGGCACGCTTGTACGTATTATCCGTTCCATCTTCTATCTTTTCGCTCCATCCACGCTGTGAGTAGTTCACTTCCATCTGCACACCGCAAATCATCTTGAAGTACTTCTCCGATATGTAGCGGGCTGTGATACCCATGGCGGGGCCAATCATTGTATTCTGTTTGATGGTAGGCTGGAAACTTACCGAGCTTAGGTTTACACCGCCGTTCACACCCAATGCAAAGTTTCTGCGTTGCTCCTGCAACTGTGCCGAAACCGGCAATACTCCTGCTGCCAGCAGCAGTCCAGCCACGATATATCCTTTTTTAATCATTCAAAATCCAGTTTAATCAGTTCAAATTCGCGGGTGAAATGGATGAAGAACACCTTGCGGTTGATGAATCCGCCCCAGTTGTTCACACGCTCAAACTTCAGTCCCGTCTGGATAGGCGTAACATTTACTTTGTCCAGGTTGTTCTCCAGTTCGCTGCCAAAGCGTGCCAGTCCCTTCAGGAAATAGAATCCCATATCGAATCCCAGCATACCGTATTTAGGATACGTGTTGCCCATATCCTTGCTGAACCACTTGCGGTACGATTTGGTGAAGTTCACTGCAGCCGGGAACAGGTTATTGGTATAGAATGACGAATAGAAGTACGTATCCAGTTCGAAGAAGCTGGCCAGATGGTCGTGCGTATACGTCTGCCATTCAGGGTAACCGAACAGCAACATGCGGTACGTCGGATTGTCGCGCATGGTCACCGTCAGCTGTGGCAACAGGCGGATGAGCGCTGTATTGCGTCCGGTAGTAGGGATGAAAATGTTATCCTTATCCTGAGCCATCACTGTAGCCAGCACTTCCGGCGTAATGTCACCGCTCAAGTCCTGGAATGGGATGTGCTTGTCGCGCAATTCGTTTTTCAGACCTTTTATAAAGTCGGCCTTGCTCTTGTCTGCCGGGTCTACAGTCAGGAAAATCACGTTTGCATTCGTAAACTTGCGTGTAAAGTGTTCGTAAACTTCCGAGTACAAGTATGATTGCGGCGTGTTTATCTGATAAATCATCGGATTGTTGAATACCTCGTTTTCCTTCGATGTGAAAGGAATTACCAGACGCACATTGTTCTTGGCGGCAAAGTCGGCCAGCGGCTTCACGTGTTCCGGATAACCCGGACCAAAGATGATATCCATATTCTTCAGCTCCGGTTTCGACAGAATCGGCTGGATAGAGCTGTGATTTCCTTTTGTATCATAAACATACAGGTCGATGTTTGTTCCCAACTGCTTCAGACTGTCTACGGCCATCAGGAATCCCTCGTAGTATTCCACCATGCGGTTCTGGTCTTCCTTGTTGCCGCTTCCATCGGCCATAAACGGCAGCATGATAGCCGCTTTAACCGTTTTGATTTGCTTGATGTCACCGCGGCTCTGGCTGAAAAGCTCGGCATCTGTAGGAACGGTTGCCGGTTGTGCGGCAGTTTCCTGTTTCTGCTCGCTGCGCGGATACGGAATAAAAATCAGCTTCCCTTTTTTCAGTTTGCCGTTTTTCAGTTCCGGATTCAGTGCCAGCAGGTCTTCCTGCTCTATACCATACATGCGGCAGATACTGAAGATGGTCTCCTTTTTCTCTACGCGGTGCATTTCTTTCCACTGCTGGTTCTGCTGTGCCTGCTGTTTTTGTGCCGGAGCCGTTTGGGCAACTTCTGCAGCCGGTTTGTTCTCGGCCGTACGTGCCGGAATCAGGATAACCTGTCCGATGCGGAAATTGTTGGCACTCAGTCCCGGGTTGGCATCACAGATAGCCTGAGCCGATACTCCGTATTTCTGAGTCAGCTGATACAGCGTTTCCTTCGGCTGGATGGTGTGAAACTGCTTCTTTCCGTCGGCAGCCTGCTGCTGTTGCGGAATTTTCAGCGTAGCACCCGCACGGATGCCCTGGTCGGCACCGGGATTAAGACGTACAATGTCCTGTACCGTCAGATTATACATACTTGCAATGGAGTAGAGACTCTGTCCCTTCTCGATGGTATGCAGGAAATAACCCTGGCCGTTCTGCGCCCAAATCGGCGAAAGCGGACTGCCCGCAGCCAGTGCCAGTGAAAGGCATATTGTCTGAAAAAATTTCATATTCTTATCTTAATCAAGTATTGATGAGCAAAAGTACAAAAAAAACTTGGGTAAAATACAATAATTCCCCCAGAACCGCTAAATTTGCATGAATAAGCCGTAAAAAGATAGTTATGACAGAAGAAAAAGATACGATACATGTGTATGGCGCCCGCGTGCACAACCTAAAAGACATTGATGTGGAGATTCCGCGCAACAGCCTGACGGTAATAACCGGTCTGAGTGGCAGCGGCAAGTCTTCGCTGGCTTTCGATACCTTGTTTGCCGAAGGACAGCGGCGGTATATCGAAACCTTCTCGGCCTATGCCCGAAACTTCTTGGGGGGAATGGAGCGTCCGGATGTGGACAAGATTACCGGTCTGAGTCCGGTGATTTCCATCGAACAGAAAACCACCAACAAGAATCCCCGTTCTACGGTGGGAACCACGACCGAGGTGTACGACTACCTGCGTCTGCTCTATGCCCGTGCCGGTACGGCCTATTCCTATCTTTCCGGCGAGAAGATGGTGAAGTATACCGAGGAGCAGATTCTGGATCTCATTCACCGCGATTATAAGGGCAAGCGCATCTACATCCTTGCTCCGCTGGTGCGTACGCGTAAGGGACACTACAAGGAACTCTTCGAGCAGGTGCGCCGCAAGGGGTATCTGTATGTGCGTGTAGACGGCAACATCACCGAGATAGTGCACGGCATGAAGCTGGACCGCTACAAGAATCACGACATCGAAGTGGTGATTGACAAGACCGTAGTGACCGAGAAGGAAGAGAAACGTCTGGCTCAGAGCGTAGCCATCGCCATGCAGCAGGGCGACGGACTGCTGATGATTCTGGATGCGCAGACAGAAAGCGTCCGCCATTACAGCAAGCGGCTGATGTGTCCGGTTACAGGACTGTCGTACCGGGAGCCTGCTCCGCATAATTTTTCGTTCAACTCACCGCAGGGTGCGTGTCCGCGCTGTAAGGGAATGGGCTATGTGAACCTTATTGATGTAGATAAGGTGATACCTGATCGTTCGCTTTCTGTTTACGAAGGAGCACTGGCACCCTTGGGCAAATATAAAAATGTGATGATATTCTGGCAACTCGAAGCATTGCTCGAAAAATACGATGCTACCTTGAAGACTCCGGTAGCCGAGCTTCCCGAGGATGCCATAAACGATATGCTGTACGGCTCGGACGAACGGCTCCGCATCAAGAGTACGCTGGTGCATACCACTTCGGACTATTTCGTGACGTACGACGGTATTGTGAAATACATTCAGCTGATGCAGGAAAAAGAAGCTTCGGCCACGGCACAGAAGTGGGCCGACCAGTTTGCGCGTACCGACGTGTGTCCGGAGTGTAAGGGAGCACGCCTCAACCGCGAAGCGCTTCATTTCCGCATCCTCGACAAGAACATTTACCAGTTGGCTACCATGGACATCGGCGAGCTGCACGAATGGCTGGACGGTGTGGAAGAAAAGCTGGACGACAAGCAGCGTATCATTGCTTCGGAAATTCTGAAGGAAATCCGCACCCGCCTCAAATTCCTGCTCGATGTGGGACTGGATTACCTTTCGCTCAACCGCGCATCGGTAACGCTCTCGGGCGGTGAGAGTCAGCGCATCCGTCTGGCTACCCAGATCGGTTCGCAGCTGGTCAACGTGCTATACATCTTGGACGAACCCAGTATCGGTCTGCACCAGCGCGACAACCTGCGTCTTATCAACTCCCTCAAGGCCTTGCGCGACTCGGGCAACTCGGTCATCGTGGTAGAGCACGACAAGGACATGATGCTGGCTTCGGACTACATCGTAGATATGGGACCCAAGGCCGGACGATTGGGAGGCGAAGTCGTCTTTCAAGGCACTCCGGCAGAGATGCTGAAGCAGAATACGCTTACGGCACGCTACCTGAACGGTGACTTGCAGCTGATTCCGCCGGCACAGCGCCGCCCGGGTAACGGCAAGCTGCTCCGTCTGAAGGGAGCACGCGGCAACAACCTGAAGGGGGTAGACGTGGACTTCCCGCTGGGATGCTTTATCTGTGTAACCGGAGTATCGGGCAGTGGCAAGTCGACGTTGATTAACGATACCTTGCAGCCCATTCTCTCGCAGCATTTCTACCGTTCGCTGCAGGACCCGTTGCCATACGACAGCATCGAGGGACTGGAGCATATTGATAAGGTAGTGAACGTAGACCAGTCGCCGCTGGGACGTACACCGCGTTCCAATCCGGCCACCTACACCGGCGTATTCTCCGATATCCGTAACCTCTTTGTCGAGCTTCCCGAAGCCAAAATCCGCGGCTACAAGCCGGGCCGTTTCTCGTTCAATGTAGGAGGCGGACGCTGTGAAGCCTGTGGCGGAAACGGCTACAAGACCATCGAGATGAATTTCCTGCCGGATGTGCTGGTACCTTGTGAAGTATGCCACGGCAAGCGCTATAACCGTGAAACGCTGGAAGTGCGTTACAAAGGAAAGTCCATTGCCGACGTGCTCGACATGACCATCAACCGTGCCGTGGAGTTCTTCGAGAACGTTCCGCAGATACTGAACAAAATCAAGGTGCTGCAGGAAGTGGGACTGGGATACATCAAGCTGGGACAGCCTTCGACCACGCTTTCGGGCGGTGAGAGCCAGCGTGTAAAACTGGCTACCGAACTGGCCAAACGGGATACGGGCAAGACAGTCTATATTCTGGACGAGCCTACTACCGGACTTCATTTTGAGGATATCCGTGTGCTGATGGACGTGCTGAACCGATTGGTGGAGAAAGGCAACACGGTGATTGTGATTGAGCATAACCTGGATGTCATCAAGATGGCCGACTATATCATCGATATGGGACCTGATGGCGGACGTAACGGCGGACGCCTGCTCTCGTGTGGAACACCCGAGGAGGTGGCACGCTGTAAGGAGGGCTATACGCCTAAATTTATTCAGGAAGAACTGGAGGCCTGCAAACCGCAGGACCCGCAAGCATAAAAAACTATGGCAAAAGAGAAGATAGCAAAGACCAATGCAGCACGGCTGCTGGACAAAGACAAGATAGCATACGAACTGATTCCGTATGAAGTAGACGAGAACGACCTGAGCTGCATCCATGTGGCAGCCAGCTTGGGCGAGGACATCGAACAGGTATTCAAGACACTGGTGCTGCACGGCGACAAGTCGGGTTACTTTGTGTGCGTCATTCCCGGCGAGCACGAGATAGACCTTAAAATGGCAGCCAAGGTTTCCGGTAACAAGAAGTGCGACCTTATCCCGATGAAGGAGTTGCTGCCCCTGACGGGATACATCCGCGGCGGCTGTTCGCCCATCGGCATGAAGAAGCATTTTCCTACGTATATCCATCCTACGTGCAACGACCATCCGTTCATCTACGTCAGTGCCGGAGTACGTGGCTTGCAGATAAAGATTGCACCGGCCGACCTCATCAAGGCGAGCCGTGCCGAGGTTTGCAGCCTGTTTTGACATTCATTAATTGATAATACCCTGAAAAACAAATGAAGAAGAAATTATTGCTGGCTATTTGTGCCGGAAGCATGCTGACTACCGCCTTTGCGCAGCGGATACCTGCTACGCTTGACAGCGTTTATGCTCCTGTGGGGGTAGGCATCCCGCCAAGCGATGCCTATATCGGTCTTTCCAAAATGCCGGACGGTGAGTTGCGTCATTATAATTACGGTGAGAACTACCAGGATGCACGTCCCATGTATCTCTCGAGTAAAGACAACGGACTGACCTGGAAGAGCGTTTCTTTGCCGCGTGAACTTGTGTACGCCGACCAGCGTTCGCCGCTAAGCGGTGAGTACATCCGCATTTTCTGTACGGCAGACGGAGTGTATGCGATGCGCACCGAAGGAGGACTGAAAGGCGGACGTACGATTGTAAAGATAGACGACAAGGCGGGCATCATGAATAAGCCGCCGGTATTTATCCGTGGCGGCAAGCGCATCATTTCGGGAGCGCACCGCACCGACCGCAGCGGAGCATTTGTCTACTATTCGGACGATGACGGTCGCACTTGGAAGGCTTCTCAGCAGGTCAATGCTCCCAATCACGAAAAAGGGGGCTTTCATCAAGGCATCCGCTGGAATCACGGGGCTGTGGAACCTACCATCGTTGAACTGCAGGACGGACGGCTCTGGATGATTATGCGTACTTCGCAGGACCGTCACTACCAGTCGTTCTCTTCCGACGGAGGCGAGACCTGGAGTCCGGCAGAACCTTCGCCTTTCTATGGTACCATCACCATGCCTACGCTGTATCGGCTGGGCGACGGGCGACTGCTGTTTTTCTGGTGCAATACCACACCACTGCCCGAGCTGCCCACCGCAAACGGCGTATGGGACGATGTCTTTACCAACCGCGATGCCGTACATGCAGCCATATCAGACGATGACGGTCGCACTTGGAAAGGTTTCCGCGAACTCTTGCTGAATCCGGAACGCAATGCACGCATCTTTGGCGATACCCGTGTGGGTGAAGACAAGAGTGTGCATCAGATACAGGCTGTAGAGGTAGCTCCCGGCAAAGTGCTGGTAGCAGTGGGACAGCATCGCAAGTGCCGTCGCATGCTGCTGTTTGACGTGGACTGGCTGTACGAACCGGGACGCAGCTGCGACTTTAGCGACGGACTGACCGACTGGTCGGCTTTCCGCTATTACAAAGGCATTGCCGGACACTGCTGCTATAACCGTCAGGAAGAACCGATACTGGTGCAGCATCCCGACCGGCCCGGTGCAAAGCTGTTGCAGTTGGGCTATACGCCTAACGACTCGCTGGTGCAGGACAACGATGGCGCCGTATGGAACTTTCCGGCTTCGCCTGATGGGGCTGTATCCCTGCGCATCCAGTTGCCGGCACAGGCAGCTACCGTCAATCTGGTCTTGAACGACCGCTGGTTCAATCCCACCGATACCGTGGCACGCTATGAATGCATGTACAAGCTTCCCCTCACACGCAAGCAGCTCCGCATCAATGATGACAAATGGCACGAAGTTACCGTTCTGTGGCGGAAAAACCGTCCTGCGACGCTGAAGGTAGACGGACGCAAACGCGGTACGCTTCCGTTTGTCAGCAAGACGGAGCATGGCATTTCCTATCTGCACCTGTTGGGTGAGCGCATTCCGGCTGTCCATCCCGTGCGTATTGAATACGTGGAAGGTGGGAAAATAACAGAAGTAGCTACTACTGAAGATTGAAAAAGTATGGAAACCTACGATGTTTTTGACTTCCCCTTGTTCGAAGGCTGCAACCGCCCCTTGCTGCAGGCATTGCTCGATTCTACCGACAGTCGCCTGACTCAATATGCTCCGGGACATCTGCTGGCCCTGCAGGACAGCCCTTGCCGTTCGTTGCTTCTTTTATGCAGCGGCAGTCTTACGGCCTGCATGACCAATGCCGAAGGAAAGGAACTCAAGATAGAAACCCTCAAGGCACCCGAAGTGCTGGCACCGGCTTTCGTTTACGGTTCCGAAAACCGTTTCCCCGTGACTCTGAAAGCCGAAACCGCCTGTACCGTGTGGAGCCTTTCGCGCGAGCGCTTTCTGGACATTATGGAACAAGACGCCGCCGTGCTGCGCAATTTTCTGCGCCTCATTTCCGACCGCAGTCTGTTTCTGAGCCGCAAGCTCAACGAGTTTGCCTTGCAGAGCCTGTCTACGCGCGTGCTGAGTTTCCTGAAGTGCAACGGGGCGATTCAGAACATTCAGGATGTGGCTTTCATCATGGGCGTGGCCCGTCCGTCGCTTTCCAGAGCCTTGTCGCTGCTGGTAGAGCAGGGGCAGGTGCGTAAAGAAGGTTCGGGATATGTACTGACGGATAAAACGATTCATCAATAACACAATAAAAACAGAAAAATAACTATGGGATATGGAAAATGGATAGGCGGTGTGATGGGCTTTATGGCCATGGGACCGCTCGGAGCGTTGGCAGGATTCGCCATCGGCTCTTTGTTTGATACAGCAGCCAGCGCCCCCGACCTGGTAGAAGAGAACGGCGGCTATTCGGCACAGGACGGCTATGCCGGTCAGCGCAACAGTTTCTTGTTTTCACTGCTGGTCATGGCTTCGTACATTATCCGTGCCGACGGACGCATCATGCACAGCGAAATGGAGTTTGTGCGTCAGTTCCTGCGCACGAACTTTGGCGAAGCGGCTGTAGCGCAGGGCGAGCAGATTCTGCTTAACCTCTTCGAACAGCGCAAGCAGATGGACCGTACGGACCCTTCGGCTTTCAAGCGTACCATACACGACTGCGGTGCACAGATTGCCGCGAACCTGAGCTATGAAGAGCGTCTGCAGCTCCTCAGCTTCCTGGCCCGCATTGCACAGAGCGATGGCAATGTCTGCGCCGAAGAGATTGAAGCGCTGAAGGAAGTGGCATTGGCCATGGGACTCTCGCTGCAGGAAGTCGACTCGATGCTGAACCTGAAGGGTAACTCGCTGGATGAGGCTTACAAGGTACTGGAGGTCAGTCCGTCGGCTACCGATGATGAGGTGCGTGCTGCCTATCGCCGTCTGGCGCTGAAGCATCACCCCGACCGTGTAGCTACGCTGGGTGAGGATATCCGTAAGGCGGCCGAGGAGAAGTTTCAGGCTATCAACAATGCCAAGGAACGGATTTATAAGGCGCGTGGCATGAAGTAAGAGCTGTGATTGTACAGGAAATGTTTTCTGTATGATTTAGAAATAACAAGGAAACGTCCGGCAGATGAGTCAGTCTTGCCGGACGTTTTTTTATGCTTTTATTCAGGGAATGCTGCTTTAAGCCTGTAGGGTATTTACTATGTGTACCTGTGATTTTAGTTTATCATTGCTAAGCGAAACGTGTATCTCAAAAATGAGGAAAGTTGGTGATTGCTGAGCGGAAAGTTTGTCATTGCAATGATGAAGGGGGAAGACAGTGAAAGGCTTTCTGATGCTTATGGTTGCGTATGCGTCAGACTGTCTTCCAGTCTTCTATCGTTCCAGTTTCAGAAGAAAAGCTGGCTCCTATCTTATAAAGCCTGCGCGTATCCGAAGCATACTCACGGGCATAACCTTTGTCTTCTATCTGCAGCAAGGCCTCATCGGCGGTACCATCGAGCTTGAATTCGAAGATGTAAACATATTGGGGAGTTTCGATTACACAGTCCACACGACCGCGGCTCTGCACTTTCTCCACATAGACGGTATAAATGCTTATCAGGCGAAGAATCAGGTAAAACGTATATTGGAAATAACGCTCGCGCTCTCTCTCATCATCCTTGCGCCGCATGGAGTAGGGAATGCTGGAAAGAAATGAAGTGAAAAGCGAACACAGTCTGTCGGTATCACCCGTACGCAGCGTACGTACCACATCACGAATCCATCCGCCCGTATCTTCCGAGGGTTTCAGATACGATGAAGCCACAGCGGTAAGGAAACCGTTCTTAACCTCATTGTTGGGGAAATCGAGCAGGAACGTGTTGAATTCCATGTCGTAGTCCTTGATGGTGAGATAGCCGCTTTGATATATCATCGGCAACGGACGCTCTACATCTGCCTTATAGTCGATAAACTGCTCAGGACTGTAATACTTGCCTGTCAGCTCATTTATATTCTCACGGAAGTGTGCGAGCAGGCGGATTAAGTAGGTCGGGGTGCCTGAGCTGAACCAATAGTCGCGTATGCTTTTTTTATTGAAAGCATTGAGTAGGCTGAATGGATTGTAGACATCGGTCATGTTGTCGCTAAAGTGATAACCATCGTATTGTCTTTTCAGCTTTTGTATCATCTCTTCCTCTGTGCTATGGTAGATGGCAGCCATATCCCTGATAGGTTCAGAGAAATAATGACAGAGTTCATCCTGAGTAATGCCACAAAGAGTTTCGTATCGTTTGTCCATACTAATGTCGTCAGGCTGGTTGAAACCGCTGAACACACTCACCTGCGAGAATTTCGTAACCCCGGTAAGAAGGACAAACTGCAGATGGCTGTCAGCAACCTTAAATACCGAATAGAAAGCTTTCAGGACATTGCGGTGACGGTCTTCCAATGATGTATCCACATCAAGCACATCAAGGATAGGCTTGTCGTATTCGTCAATCAGGACTACGGCTCGACGGCCTGTCTGCTCGTGGGAGGCACGAAGGACCTCGGCAAAACGGTCGCCAATACCCAATTCCTCTTCACGGCACGGAAGATTATAATGTTTTTCCCATTCCGATACATGAAACCTGATTTTCTGTTCCAGTTCACCGGGAACAGTAAAGTTGGACCCATTGAAATCTACATGAAACACAGGATAGGTATTCCAGTCTTTCTCCAAGTTGTATATCTTCAATCCCTCGAATAGTTCTTTATGCCCCAGGAAATAGTTCTTTAGTGTGGAAACAAGAAGACTTTTACCGAACCGGCGCGGACGGCTAAGGAAATAAATCTTGCCTTCGTGAGTTAATTTATATACAAGGTCGGTCTTGTCAATATAGGCATAACCGTCTTCGATTATCTGCTCAAAGCTTTGTATTCCTATCGGGTATTTCATGGACAAACAATTAAATAATTAATAATTCAGGAACGATAAACACTTGTTTCATTCAAGCTTTTATACAAAGATATAAAATGCTTGTCAGTAACAAAGCAAAAAACATACACATTTATTTTAAACTCAAACAAAATGCGTACATTTGTACATATAAATCTAACATAATCTATAAACCATGAAAAGACTTAACCTCTTACTAACCTGTACATGTGCATTTTTTGCACTTTCGGTACAGGCACAAAAGCAACTGCTGCTTTCATCTCCCGACGGAAAACTGAAATCAACCATCACCATCGGCGACAAGCTTACCTACGACATTTCCTGTAACGGCCAGCAGGTACTGGCCCCCTCGCCTATCTCAGCCAAGTTGGACAACGGGAAGGTATGGGGCGACAAGGCCCGTCTGACCAAAGTCACAGAGAAAAAGAACGATACACAAATCGAAGCACCTTTCTACCGGGCCAGCCGTGTACGCGATTACTACAACGAGCTTACACTCCGCTTCAAGGGCGACTACAGCGTAGTGTTCCGCGCCTATAACGACGGAGTGGCATACCGCTTTGTCAATCACGCCAAGAAACCGTTCTGCATTGTCAGTGAGGAGGTAGACTACCGCTTCCCGAATGATGCTCCGGCCACGGTTCCGTATGTAGCAGTCGGTGAGGATGGTGACTATAACACCCAGTTCCACAACTCATTCGAAAACGTGTATGCCACACAAAAGATTTCCGAGCTCAACAAGCAACGTCTGATGTTCCTGCCGCTCGTCGTACAGCCTACACCGGACGTAAAGGTCTGCATCACCGAAACCGACCTCAACAATTATCCGGGACTATATCTGACCAACGCCACCGGTACCCATTCGCTGAGCGGCGTACAGGCTCCTTATCCCAAAACACAAAAGCAGGGCGGACACAATAACTTGCAGATGCGTGTAACCGAACGCGAAGGTTACATCGCTAAAGTAGACGGACCGCGCAATTTCCCCTGGCGTGTGGCAGTAGTAACCACCAGCGACAAGCAGTTGGCAGCTTCCAACCTGAGCTATCTGTTGGCAGAACCTTCCAAAGTATCGGATACATCATGGATTAAACCGGGCAAAGTAGCCTGGGAATGGTGGAACGACTGGAACCTGTATGGCGTAGACTTCAAGACGGGTGTAAACAACGCCACTTATAAGGCATACATCGATTTTGCTTCCCAGTACGGAATCGAATATGTGATTCTGGATGAAGGTTGGGCCGTAAACTTGAAAGCAGACCTGATGCAGGTTGTCGACGAAATCAATCTGAAGGAGCTGGTAGACTATGCTGCTGCACGTAACGTGGGCATCATCCTTTGGGCTGGCTATTACGCTTTCGAACGGGATATGGAAAATGTATGCCGTTATTTCTCCGAAATGGGCGTAAAAGGCTTTAAGGTAGACTTTATGGACCGTGACGACCAGCTGATGACGGACTTCAACCACCGTGCAGCAGCCATGTGTGCCAAATATCACCTCATCCTCGACCTGCACGGTACACACAAACCTGCCGGACTGAACCGTACCTATCCTAATGTTCTGAATTTCGAAGGTGTACACGGACTGGAACAGATGAAGTGGCGTCCTGCCGGATTCGACCAGCTTACTTACGACGTGATGATTCCGTTTATCCGCCAGGTAGCAGGCCCGATGGACTATACGCAGGGAGCCATGCGCAACGCTACCCGCCAGAACTACTACCCGAGCAACAGCGAACCGATGAGTCAGGGTACACGCTGCCACCAGCTGGCCATGTACATCATTCTGGAATCACCGTTCAACATGCTGTGCGACTCCCCCAGCAACTATATGCGCGAGCAGGAATCTACACAGTTTATCGCTCAAATCCCGACCGTATGGAATGAAACCATCGTTCTGGACGGCAAGATTGGTGAATACATCCTTACTGCCCGCCGCAAAGGGGATACCTGGTACGTAGGCGGTCTGAACAACTGGGATGCACGTGATGTGGAAGTCGACCTTTCTTTCCTTGCTTCAGGCAACCACAAAGCGGTTCTCTTTAAGGATGGAGTCAATGCACACCGTGCCGCATGCGACTATAAGCGCGAAGAAGTTACCGTAAACCCTGGCCAGCCTCTGAAAGTACACATGGCACCGGGCGGTGGTTTCACATTGCAAATCAACTGATAAAACGGCGGACATAAGTTCCGCATATAACATAAGATTGGAAAAGCCGTATCGAAAACCTGATTTCAGCACTTCGATACGGCTTTCATTGTAGTTTCCCTGTCATAGAACGGATTACATATTTCTTTCACTTATTCGTAAAAATAATCAAACCCTAGATTTTTCTCATTACTAAACCATCTTTTGTCTATAATTTATAAAGTAATGATATACGAATTTTATTTCGATGTAATTTCATTATCTCAAAATAATTTTTTAATTTGCAGAGAAGTCTAAAATAAACTTCACCAGATATTGTGGGTATTCTAAAAGATTTCTTTCTTCTTTTAAAGAAGAGATATATATATAAAAGATGAATTGTTCTTACAACAAAGCGTTGTTGGTGTTATAAAGATATTTTTACTGATTATAGAAATATAATTATGTAAGGATGGATTAGGAATGAAGCTGAAAAGCATGTGTTTACGAATTATATTGAGCAGTTGATATGATTAGACTCTTATTATTCCTCTGTCTGCTGGCATTCCAGCAGGCGGTATTGTGTCAGAATATTCGTACCGAACGCATATTTCTTTCCCCCGATAAGGAAACCTGCGTTCCGGGTGATACCTTGCGTGTGAAAGGCCAGCTCTTTTCTTCCGGTCCGGGAGATTTCCATCCTTATAGCCGTTATCTTTATCTGGAGTGTATCAATCAGGAAGACTCGGTTCTGCTTCGCCAGAAGATAGCCTGCGATACGAAAGGGTCCTTTCAAACAGTGTTGCTGACCAATGTCGACTGGAAACCCGGCGTATGCTACCTCCGTGCCTATACGCGCTGGATGCAGAACTTTTCGGAAGCAAGCTTTTCCATAACCCCTTTCCTGCTTGGAATCGCACATCCCGCAAAAGAAGCCTATGCTCGTGAACTTCATGCCCGCTTCTTTCCGGAAGGCGGTCGCCTGCTGGAAGGCTTCCTTCAGAATGTGGCTTTCCAATTGACAGACGATGACGGTTTCCCCGTTGCCGATGCCGCCTCTTATCTGCTGGATGAGAAGAACGATACGCTGGCACGTGTGGCTGAGGTTTCCTCCTCCGGTCTGGGGCGGTTCTCGTTCCACCCGGAAGCGGGCCGTCAATACCGCCTGTTGTCGGTTTATCACGATGCACAATACTCTTTCCCCTTACAGACACATCCGGAAGGCGCTACCTTGCAGGCAGTTGTCGGACGAGGCCGTCTGATATGCCGTATTCTGTCCCCTGAAGCAGCAGAGCGTTACCGTCTTTTCCTTTATCACTGTCAGACGGGCTTGCAGGAGATTCCATTTGCTCCGGCAGAAAAAATGGCCGTTCTCGACGTATCGGCTTATGCGGAAGGTGCATTGTCGCTGTTCCTGATGGACAAGGACCTGAACAAGCTGTCCGAGCGGGTCATATGGATTGATAAGGAAACGGATAGCCTACAGCCCTCACCAGTGACCTGTTCCATACCTCAAACAGTCGTGAAGTCCGGCCAGCCCCTGACTTATACGCTGAGTGTGCCCGACAGCAGTTCAGTGTTTGTCCGTGTGGTCCGTGCAGATAACCTGACTGCAAGCCAGGCGCGTACTGCATTTGCATGGGGGAAAGAAATATCTTCTCCGGTACGTTTCCCCTTGCTGGACAATCCGGCTACTGAGGAAGTTCGTGCAGTACGCGACGCATGGCTGATGACAGCCTCGTTTAGTCTTTTCCGCCCCGAGGTTGTGCTGAAGCAGGGCATGTCCTATCCTTATCTGATAGAAGACGCCCTCTTGCTAAGGGGACAGGCCTGGGAAAAAGAAGACAAGGCTTTCGGTCCCGGTTTGGTTGATGTGCAGAATAAGCAGGCCGGCATCTTCTATACCGGAAAGGTAGAAGAAGACGGCAGTTTTGTTGTCCCGGTAGACAACTTCCCGAATCATGCCCCGTTCTTGCTGACGGCAAAAAACTTGAAAGGAAAAGTCGTGGACTGCCATTTTACTTTGCAACAGGACAGTTTCCCGAAGGTTGTCATTCCGCATCCTCTTGTTTTGCATGCTCGCGTACAATCGAGTGTAGTATTAGGTGATACGACCCTCCGTTACAGTGTAGATGAGAACGAACAGAAGGTGTATCATTTGGACGGTGTAAAGGTGAAGGCGAGAAAATCGGTGGATATACGTGAACTCAGCCGTATGCCGTTCAATTATATCGGGGAAGAAGAGTTGCAAAAGTGGCCTGCTAAGAGCCTTCGTACTTTGCTGAATCAGTTTACTTCTATAAAGGTGGAAGAAAAAGGAGGAGGTAGCGGAGCTGGAATCTTGAGAAAAAGAATTATGAGTGATAGAAAATACTCCTGGCAATTTTCTTATAAGGAAGATGATATAGTAGATTATAGTGAACCGACCATTGTATGGAGGAATTCGATGCGTCATGCTTTTTTGAAAGGGCAAGGACAGGGGGCTGCATTAAATGTCGTGGTAAATGGAGAGCTTGTTTTTGGGAGTATAGTTGATATTCTAAACTGGTCTGCAGGTGATATTAAGTCTATTGAACTGATTCGTCCGGATAATCCGCGTGCTGCAGTCTACGGTACACCTAATGGTGCCATAGTGATAGAAACCGTCAGAGAGGCGCATCTCAATCAAAACGACGAACAGGGAGAAGTTGTCCATCCGTTTGGTCTGACAATTTGGGATGAAACAGAAACACGCCCTATACTGGCTCCTTCCTTACCGGGAGAGTACCGGTTGCTGATTGATGTTGTTACCAATGAGAAACAGATAGTTTCTTTCAGCAAGAAGTTTACGGTTCAATAACAGTTGAACACTTAAGAATTTCACTTTTCACGGTTATAAAACTTTTAAGTTCCTATTATTAATATTCCTATTACAAATTACAAACGGACAGATCCGCACGATATAGAATGAGCATTCAAACAACTCTTCCAGGAAAACAAAGGTCGATGGGAAAACCATCGGCCTTTTCTATAGTATGTGAGAGTTAGGACATCAGCACTTCGATACGGCTTTCATTGTAGTTTGCCTGTCACAGACCGGATTACATATTTTAAAAACCAAAGCATCATTCATTAAACAATGTTATAAAACACATTTTTTTCACCTCAAAACGCTTGCAGATTTCCCAGAAATCCGTACCTTTGTATCGTGTTTTTCATAGTATTAGATTTAAGGTTAACAAAGGTTGGAGTACAGCGGTAC
>CAJKDC010000017.1 GCA_905198575.1 uncultured Bacteroides sp.
TTTGTCAATGACGGACAACTGTCTATTTTCTAATTTTATATCGAACTCACGTTAATTTAAGTACGGTTGTAACTCATAAAACCAGCGACTGGAGTGTGATAGCACTCGAAAAGCCTGTACCTTTTATATGGATTAAGGCTGTCAGAAGGCTGGATGCAGTAGAAGTCTTTTATTCTTTTGATGATAAGACTTATACGATGATGCGCAATGCCTGGATGCAAGATAATACTCCTATGATGGTAGGAGTAATGGGAGCTTGTCCGGATGGAGATGGATTTAATGTGAAGTTTGAAAACTTTAAAGTTAAGCATTTACCGGATATGCGTCGTTTGAAATGGCTTAAGGAAAATTCAAATTGATAATTAAAAAAATAGAGGAGCATAACAAAAATATGCCCCTCTATTTTTTAATCGAAAACTTTAAATGTATAGCCTTGTGAAAGCAACCACTCTATTGCTTTAGGTAAAGCGTATTTGAGGTTCTTTTCCGATTTTATGGAATCGTGGAACGTGATGATTGAACCGTTTCTTACGTAACGTTTCACTTTTGCCAGCACCTGTTTACCATTTAACCTTTTACTATAATCCCGTGTTACCAAATCCCACATAACAATGCGGTATTTTCTTTTTAGTACCATATACTGAAGCCACCGCATATGTCCGTGTGGAGGACGGAATAAATCCGTATGCAGATATTCATTAGCTTTATCTGTATTAGCCAGATAGTTTTTACTGAGATATTCAAACCCACGTATATGGTTGAAGGTATGATTACCGATTCTATGGCCTCTTTTCACGACCATTTCATATTCTTTCGGATGTTTGCGTACATTATCTCCCACCATAAAGAAAGTGGCCTTAATGTGGTACTTGTCCAGTAAGTCTAATACCCACGGTGTTATTTCCGGAATCGGACCGTCGTCAAATGTCAGATAGACTGATTTCTCCTTTTTATCCATGCGCCATAAAGCGCTTGGATAAAGGAGGCGAATCAGTTGTGGAGGCTGTTCAATAAACATTTTCTTTTATTTCTCTTGGCCTGTACGAGCGCCGAGCATATCATACAGTTCGTTAAACTTCTTCGTATAATGCGATGCTGCATCGAAAGTTTCGTTCTGCTGCTCGCCAGATTGTGGTTTCAGTTCGCTCAGGCTTTTGCATACATCATCCAATATGTAGAAATATCGCATGCAGTTTTCGTACGAGCTAGCCAGACGTGTATCATCCAGACTTAAGTACCAGGTAAGATACTCTACTGCATTATTAGCCATCTGGTTGAGTATATCTTCCGCTTTTTTGTACTCACCTAAAGTAGCAAAATTCATAGCCATTTCTTTAGAGCTGCTCATGATGTAATCGTGAGGAACATTGCTTGCCGGAATGACTTGTTCGCAATAGTTCAAAGCTTTCAGTGCCTGTTCTTTTTTGCCTTCTTTGATGAGCTGTGTACTTAACTGTACAAACATGCGGCGGTGTGTATCACACATACGCAGTACTGTTTCGTCCAGGTAAATACCTTTCTTATCAATACCTCCGAATTTGAACTTATGCATCAGGTTATCGTACATTTTCTCTGAGTCGATACGTGCATTGGTCGCAGTCGTATTGAAAGGAGTAATGCGGTATGCTAGACCTTCTTGCATGAAATTGTTGCCCAGGTTCAAATGGTTTTCCTGTCCTACTGTGATTGCCATGTACATAGGGCGTTCCCAGTTGGTATTGGCCAGCATTTCCAGCATCATCAGTTCACTCTTATACAGCATGCGTTTGCCTTTCAGAGAAATATGCATGTATTCTGGAATCTGTCCGTGCAAAGAATCTGGAATCATCATACCAGAACGTAAGATAGCATTCTTGTCAAGCTTCAGGACGATACTGTCTGTTGGTATCATCTGGAGTTCGTCTTTTGCATCGGTAACCCAATGTTTTAAGATGTTCTTTAGTTCAAACGGGTTGTCTCCGAATTCTTTTTTTGCTTCTTCCGGATTCTGTTCATAATATTTCAGAATAGCTTCCATTGCTCCAGGACGGATGGCCACAGCTTCATTATGACCGGCTACATAATCAATTCTATCCCATTCGATAGGAACAGAAGGAGAGTCGTATGCCGGGCGTTTCATCTGGTCAATATACCAGTCTGTTTGTAAATAACTAAGGTTGCAGACACGTACATCTGTGCGGAATCCTTCTGTTTCCTGATTATACCAAAGCGGGAAGGTATCATTATCACCATTGGTGAATAAGATCGGATTTCCAGTAGGCTGTACAGTACTCAAGTAATTCTGTCCAAAGTCACGGCAAGTGTATCTTCCGCTGCGGTCATGGTCATCCCAAGTCTGGCTTACCATCTGTATAGGAACTAACAGACAGACTACGGTAGCAATGATAGCAGATGGATTGTCTCCCAGTTTTGCTCGTAGTTTCTCGGCAATGGCAGCCACACCCAATCCAATCCAGATTGCGAATGCATAGAACGATCCGGCATAAGCATAGTCTCGTTCACGGGGCTGTTGTGGAGTCTGGTTCAGATAAAGAACGATAGCCAATCCTGTCATAAAGAACAAGAAAAATACCACCCAGAATTGCTGAATTCCTTTGTTTCCCTTGTAAGCTTGCCAGAACATTCCGATTAGACCAAGCAAAAGTGGCAAGCAATAGAAAACATTGTGGCCTTTGTTATTCTTCAGCTCGCTAGGCAGTAAAGACTGATCTCCTACAAGGAAGTTATCGATGAATGAAATACCTGTAATCCAGTTTCCATGTTCTATTTCTCCTTGTCCTTGGATATCATTTTGGCGTCCTGCAAAGTTCCACATGAAATAACGCCAGTACATATAATTCAGCTGATAGATGAAGAAGAATTTGATATTGTCCCATTGAGTCGGAACTTTTACCATCATCATTTGTCTGCACTGATCGTATGGAACCTGATGGCCTTCTACACCACCCAGCCAGTCTTCATAGGCTTGAGCATGTGCATCACTGTACATACGTGGGAACAGCATGTTTTGTGCGTACTTGTATTCCGTTTTGTGGCGGACAATTTCGTAGCTGTCCTTTTCATCGGGATGTTCCTTTTCTTTTCGTTGGTAAACAGGAGCACCTTCTGTTACATCGTACGTACATCCTCCATCTACTTCAACCAAGGCTGGCTTTGATGCATAGGTCTGTCCGTAGAACAAAGGACGGGTACCGTACTGTTCACGTCCCAGATATTCACCTAGCGTAAAAATATCCTCGGGAGAATTCTGGTCCATAGGTGTGTTTGCAGTAGAACGGATTACAATGACAGCATACGAAGAGTATCCTACCATCATCATCATCATACAAAGCAAAGATGTGTTCAATGTACGGGCACTGACTCTGTATTTTTCTGCGATGAAATCAGCAAAAAGATAGACGGCCAGTATAGCCAGTACAATTACTCCGATAAGCACGCTGCTCCATCCGTGTCCGTAGAAAGGTATACCCAGTAAAGCCACTGTCGATAAAAAGGAGAGATTCATACGTGTCTTGCTTTTGGCCACAAAACTTTCGTATACACCCCAAATGATAGCAGCTGCCAAAACTATGATGTAGAAAATCAGACCACTGTTGAATGAGAATCCCATATCGTTTACAAACAGCAGTTCAAACCAGCCACCTACTTTTACTACACCCGGTACGATACCGTAAAGTACGGCTGCAACCAATACCATAGAACCGCACAATGCAGCAAGACTTCCTTTAAGGTTCGCATTTGGATTCTTTTTGTAGTAATATACCAATACGATGGCAGGCAAGCAGAGTAAGTTCAGCAAGTGTACACCGATGGAAAGGCCTGTCAGATAAGCAATCAGTACCAGCCATCTGTCGCTGTGAGGTTCGTCCGCAACGCTTTCCCATTTCAAGATAAGCCAGAAAACAACAGCGGTGAAAAGGCTTGAATAAGCATATACTTCACCTTCTACTGCACTGAACCAGAAAGTGTCACTCCAAGTATAAGCCAATGCACCAACGGCTCCGGCTCCCATAATGGTTATCAGTTTACCTGTACTCATCTCGTTGGAATCGGGGCAAATCAGTTTTTTGGTAAGGTGTGTAATGCTCCAGAACAAGAAAAGGATACATGCGGCACTCATCAGGGCACTCATGATATTAACCATTAAAGCCACTTGTGATGGGTCGCTTGCAAACTGGCTGAAAAGATTAGCTGTCAGCATGAAGAAAGGTGCACCAGGCGGGTGACCGACTTCCAGTTTATAACCGGTCGTAATGAATTCGGGACAATCCCAAAAACTGGCTGTTGGCTCAATGGTCGAGCAATAGGTAAATGCTGCAATTGCAAAAACCAGCCAACCTACCAGATTGTTGATTTTGTTGTACTGTTTCATGTAATTATGCTTGTTTCATATTTATATTTACAATAAAAGCAAAGATAGCAAACATTTGTTATTCAGCTTTCTGCGCTTAGCTTATTTTTTATTAAAGCATTTAGAACAATGTTATTAGTGAGTATGTTGCTTAAGTACCCGATGTGGAATATTTCCATGCCCTAGGATATCAATTGGGCAACCAAAGTGTTCTTCCAGCCATTCTGTTGGCAGTTCGGTATCTGGATGATAGTCTAGAGTTTCGTTTACGCAAGCTATGGTCTTGACGTTTTGGAGTATGGTACCAATGTCGTGGCTGACCAGTATAATGGCACATTCTTTATTGATTTCTTCAAGCAAGGAATAAAGTTTGGCTTCAAAACGTTTGTCAATATAAGTATTGGGCTCATCCAGTATGACCAATTGGGGATTTGAAACAAGTGCTCTTCCCAGTAAAGCCCGCTGAATCTGTCCGCCACTTAACTGACCGATAGCCCGATTTTCCAAACCTTCAAGTCCCATGCGTACAATCATGTCTTTAACTTGCTGGTGTTGTTCCTTAGTATATTTGCAAAGCAGTTTCTTCTGTTTGTTCAATCCGGATAAGATTACCTCGTACACTGAAATAGGAAATTTTTTATCAATGGAATTATATTGTGGCAGATATCCTATTTCTATTTCTTTTACCTCTTGTTCGTTCTTAAAAAACTGAATCTTTCCGTTTGATGGCTTTTTCAATCCCAAAATCATCTTTATCAGAGTGGTTTTTCCACCTCCGTTAGGACCAATAATACCCAAGAAGTCATTTTCGTAGACGGTTAGGTTTACGTTTCTAAGAACTTCTTTCTTATCGTATGAGGCCGCAATATCTGTAAGCTGTAATATAGGCTGACTCTTCATACATTTATTCTGTTTTGAGGTTATGGTTTAATGCACGGGCTATTTTTATCATTTCAGCTTGCCAGTTATAGCTTAACGGATGGATAGGGACAACGCTCACATTAAGTTCCTTAGCAATTGTTTCAGCATTTCTCTGGTCGAATTCTTGTTGGACAAAGATGACACGTGCCTTATTTTCTTTGCTGGTACGTATCAGTGATTGTAAGTGAGCTGGAGTTGGTTCTTTCCCGTTATTTTCTATACTGATTTGTTGCAGGTTATAGTCTCTGGCAAAATACGTCAGTGCCGGATGATAGATAAGAAACGTGCGGTCTGCATCTTTCATTAACGTTTGCATCTGTTGCTCTGTTTCCCGGATAAGTGCAGTTACGCTGTCCAAGCGATGTGCGTAATAAGCTTGATGGATAGAATCAAGCTGACACAATGCGTGATAGATGTTTTTTACGATGATTTCGGCATTTTTTGTCGAATTCCAGATATGGGGGTCTACATCATGGTCATGATTGTGCTGATGCGTTTCATGGCATGTACCTTCCATCAATGGAACATTTTCTGACATATCATAGAAAGGAAGATGCGGCGTATTGGCTTGTAGACGTTGAATCCATGTCTGCTCAAATCCGATATGTCCTATCTGAAAATAAGCTTGGCTTTGTGCAAGCGCTACAAGTTGTTGTGGAGTTGGATCGTATGTTTCCGGACTACTGCCATCGGGTACCATGCTGACAACATCAAATTTATCGCCAGCAATAGCTTCAGTAAAATACCGTAACGGTTCAATCGTCACGGTTATTATAGAAGATTTTCCGGTTTCTGTTTTTGGGGATGAACAGCTGGTGTTGAAAATAAAACCAATTATGGCAGTAAGTAGAAAATATAAATGCTTCATAATTATTAAGTATTTATCTGTTGAGGTGCAAAGATAAACAAAGTAATACATTGATTTTATTTATTACCTCTCAATATTTCTCTTTTTCCCCCCGGAGGTCCGGGAAGTCTCTCGACAATGAAGCCGGCACTTTGCAGCATTCTGCGGACAACCCCCTTGGCACAATAGGTTGTAAGGATGCCCCCAGGATTCATGGTTTGATAAAGATTGTCGAAAAGTTGTTGGCTCCACATCTCAGGCTGTTTTTCCGGTGCAAAAGCGTCGAAATAGATAATATCGTATTTTTGCTGAAATGAAAATGTCGTATAATCAGTTTCTATTTTTTGAAGTGTAAAATAAGGAGTTATGGCAACGGGTGTATTCCAGGTTGCCTGGTGCATTTTGTAGTAAAGTTCTGCAGCTTCGGGGGCTATTATTTCCGGATAATTTAATTGTTGCAGTACTTCGGTATCTAGGGGATATTTTTCTAATGTTGTATAGTGAATCTTACGTTGGTTTCCTTCTGCTTCCAGTAATGTGAGGAAAGCATTCAGCCCCGTTCCAAAGCCTATTTCTAGGATATGTGGTTCTGTTATGGTTGTATGCTTTAACCCCATATTTATAAATATATGTTCCGATTCGGTGAGTGCACCTTTTACAGAATGATAGTGTTCGTCCATTTCCGGTACAAACAGGGTATAGCTTCCATCGGCTGTTTTTTCAAGCTTGATCATTTTTGTATATTTAGAAAAGTTTTAAAAGACCTAGTGTCGTGGCTACAAGTACTGCATAACGTCCAAGTTTTCCTATTGTCATCGAAATGCTTACAATCCATACATTGGCACGCATCAGTCCGAGTGCAATGAGAATCGCATCTCCTATGACGGGCAGAAAAGAGAACAGTGCCATCCATGCACCTTTTCCATGGATAAAGCGTGCTGCTTTGTCGAGTTGCTTTTGGTTGACTTTGAAATATTTTTCAATCCATTCCATTTTACCTAAATGACCAATCCAATAGCAGGTCACTCCTCCCAGCGCATTACCGGCAGTCGTTGCTAATGTAGACCAAACTGGGTCTAGGCCTAATCCTACACAAGCCAGCAGTACGGCTTCCGAACTGAACGGGAGGATAGTTCCTGCAAGAAAAGCAGACAGGAACATGCCCCAATATCCCCAGTCGGTCATGAATTGAATAAATGCATCCATAAATTAAGCAAGCTTCCCAATAGCCAGAGGCCAAAGGTGACTCTAGAGAAATAATAACTAAATTTATTATAGACCAGTGCGAAATAGTATCCACACATTACAGCACCAATTATCATCTGAACAGGAAATAGTACACCGAACAATTGTGGCTGTAGAATCAATAAAACTGTAATACCCGTTTCGAGGGTTGCCAGCACCTGCAATACGACACGGGTTTGTACTTTGTCACGGTATGCATAGTTCAGACTCTGGAAAATGCATACGATGGAAAGGAGGAAAATGATTCCCCAGTATATAAGTTGTTCAAAACAAATTACCTGATATTGTATCGGCTGGAAATGAGCTATTAGGATAAAAGGAGATAAGCACTCGTATAAGCTACCTTGATAAATATGATAGCCAGCCAGCAGCCAATAGGGTAAAAGCAGACCGATAATACCGGCAAAGAAAGTACGGAGGCTTAGTGACCGCAGGATAACCATACAAATAAAGATTAGCGGTACCATATAAAGCAGAAAAGGGGTAATCATGCTTGCAATACCTGTACACAAGAAGGCATGAAAAATAGTAGTGGATGATTGTCCGGATTCAAAACTTTTTGATAAGGAAAAAATCATTCCCATGAATAGCAATGGAATCCATATTTCTGCTGAATAAGTATGCAGATAAGGTGCCGTAGAAAAGAAGAAAAGGAAAAAAGCTGAAGGTAACGATGTCCGGGTACGAATCAATGCAAAAGTTGTATTAAGCTCAATCAGCAGGTAAGCAATCCCATAGCCGGCCAGCAGCGAAAAAAAATCGGCCCATTCCCTGAATGTAAGGAGCCACAAAACCAGGGAAAGAACAATAGCAACGGGTAAGGTCGCTCTTCCCGTTGCTATTTCATATTGTATGGTATTTCTGTCAGTCATGAATTACAGGTCAAATCCAATATCAGAGCGGAAATATTTTTTGTTGAATGTTATTTTTCCGGCATTGGTAAATGATAATTTCAATGCTTCATCCTTGTTGGCTCCATACGAGCTGACTGCAATGACACGACCGCCAGCAGTTACTGTCTGGCCGTCTTTCTGTGCAGTTCCTGCATGGAAAACGATGCTTCCGCCATTTTTGGCATCTTCAATACCGGTAATAGGGAATCCTTTTTCGTAAGCCTCAGGATATCCGCCCGATACCAGCATTACACAAACAGCCGAACGTTCGTCTATTTCAAGTTCCTTTTCATTGAGGTTTCCGGCAGCTACACCTTCGAACAATTCTACCAAGTCGCTTTTAATGCGCAGCATGACACTTTCTGTTTCAGGGTCACCCATACGTACATTGTATTCAATCACCATAGGCTCACCTTTCACGTTAATGAGACCGAAGAAAATAAAACCTTTATAGTCAATACCTTCAGCAGCCAGTCCTTCTACAGTAGGACGGATGATACGGTCTTCTACCTTCTGCATCCATGCAGCATCGGCAAATGGTACCGGTGAAACCGAACCCATACCACCTGTATTCAGTCCTTTGTCACCTTCACCGATTCTCTTGTAATCTTTAGCTTCGGGCAGAATCTTGTAATTCTTGCCGTCGGTCAGAACGAAAACAGAACATTCAATTCCGCTCAGGAACTCTTCAATTACTACAGTCGCAGAAGCGTTTCCGAACATGCCGTCCAGCATTTCTTTCAGTTCTTTTTTAGCTTCTTCCAGTGTTGGCAGTATCAGTACTCCTTTTCCGGCGCAAAGACCATCTGCTTTCAGCACATACGGTGCTTCCAATGTTTCCAGGAAAGCCAGTCCTTCTTCCAGGTTGTCGGCTGTAATGCTCTTATATCCCGCAGTAGGGATGTTGTGACGTTGCATGAAACCTTTGGCAAATTCCTTGCTACCTTCCAGTACGGCACCAGCTTTTGACGGACCAATTACCGGGATGTTCTTCAAGGCTTCATCGTTCTTAAAGTAATCATAAATACCTTTTACCAAAGGGTCTTCAGGGCCAACTACTACCATGTTAATATTGTTTGCTACTACAAATTCTTTGATAGCAGCAAAATCATCGGCCTTGATAGCAACATTTTCTCCTACTTCACTAGTTCCGGCATTGCCTGGAGCAATGTACAGTTTTTCAATTTTCGGACTTTGTGCAATCTTCCATGCCAAAGCATGTTCACGGCCACCGGAGCCTAATAATAAAAGTTTCATATATATTCTATTTAAATACAGGTTTATACTATTTTTCTTCCTTCTTGTTATTTCAGAAAGTCTTCAAAATAACGGGTGATGTGTTCGTGCAAGTGTACACGGTCGCGTCCCATCATATTGTGTCCGTCTTCCGGATAAATGAAAAAGTCAGGGTGTGTTCCGGCATCGATGCAAGCTCTTAAGAACGAATAGCTTTGCTGTGGAACACATACAGGGTCCATACCTCCATGAATAATCATGAGTCTTCCTTTCAGGTTTCCGGCTTTTTTGCGCATATTGGAGCCTTCGTATCCTTCCGGATTGCTTTCTGGAGTATCCATGTAACGTTCACCGTACATAACTTCGTAATACTGCCAGTCGATTACCGGTCCTCCGGCAACACCTACCTTAAATATCTCAGGATAAGAAAGCATGAGGTTTGTAGTCATGAAACCACCGAAACTCCATCCGTGCACACCAATTTTATCAGCATTTACGTAAGGAAGCGACTGCAGGAATTTTGCTCCTTCTACCTGGTCTTTCATTTCCTCTACACCCAGCTGACGGAATGTACAGTTTTCGAAGTCCCGTCCGCGGTTGTCGCTGCCCCGGTTATCTACGGTCAGCATTACATATCCTTTCTGCGCCATGTACAAGTCCCATCCCCGGGCATCATAGAAACGATTGTTATGGATAAGCTGGGCATGAGGTCCTCCGTATACATATATAATAGCCGGATACTTTTTGTTAGGGTCGAAGTTCACCGGTTTGATCAGTCTGTAGTACAAATCAGTTTTACCATCGGCAGCCTTGATTGTTCCGATAGTGATTTCCGGCAATTGATACGCTTCTGTCATTGGGTCTGTTGCAGCATGCAGAAGCACACCTTTCTTGCCGTTAGTGGGCAGAATACTGGTTTCTCTGGGGATGCTGAACGAGGTAAAATAGTCGATAACATACGTTCCGTTGCCCGAAAGCTGTGCATTGTGAGTACCATCCTCCCTGCCTATTTGAGTCCGTTTTCCGGTTTTTACATCCAGTGCAAACAAGTTTGTCTGCAGAGGTGACACTTCTGTGCTGGCGATAATGATTTGTTTTTTAGCACTATTGAATCCCAACACATTCTGTACCAGCCAGTTCCCTTGAGTCAACTGTTTCGGATTTTCGATGTTTGCGGTATCAAACAGATAGAGGTGGTTGAAACCATCCCGTTGGCTCTGATAAATAAACTTTGTGTCATCCCAGGGTAAGAAAATCAGAGGATGCTGAGGCTCTACATATTTAGGATACTTTTCCTCATAAAGAACAGCCTCTTTCTTACCGTCCAAAGCATTGTATCGGATAAGCTGGGCATGATTCTGGTCACGGTTCAGTTCAATTACATAAATATGCGTTTCATCCGGAGCCCAACTGATATTTGTAAAATAACGGTCGGTTGGATCGGCTGTTTGCAGGTATACCACCTTACCAGTTTTTACGTTATAAATTCCGACACTTACCTTATGGCTGGTTGTTCCGGCCATCGGATAGCGGTCGGGTTCCAAAGAAGCGATACGTGTGGTTGTATTTACCTGCGGATAGTTAGGAACCATGCTTTGGTCCATTCTGTAGAAAGCCAGATAATTGCCTTTTGGACTCCAGAACGTACCTTTCATAATACCGAACTCGTTTCTGTGTACGGCCTGACCGTAAAGAATGGCGTGTTTTGAAAGAATACACGCTGAAGTCTTTTCGTTCGGATTAACCTGTTTGTCGGCCTGTTGTGGTCCGGCAATGTGCAGGTTGTCGCCTACGGTGTAAGCCATGTATCCGTTTGCTTTGCAGAAGTCTGTATTGGCAGCTTCCTTATTCAAAACATATGCAGATGTAATTTTTTTTGTTGAAAAATCATAGCAGAACACCTGGCCGTCATGTCTGAACATTACTACCTGCTTGTCTGCCCAAGGCAGTGAGCAACCTGTCAGCGTATTCAAATCTGATTCTTTCTGCGTATAATCTTCCAAAGCACTGTTGACTTCATCCAGACTGACCAATGTTTTTTTCTTGCCATTTTTCAGTTGGATGCTAGATATCGTTTCTGTTTCAGCCTGTATACATACATCACCCCACCATTGCAGGCCAGACATACCTTTGGGAGAAAGGCTGGAATAATTATTTCCTCCAGGAATAACATCCTCCAGTGTATAAGGCTTTTTATCTTGTGCTGCAACGGGCAAGCTCATGATGCAAAACAGAATTAGAAGTTTAAAAATAACTTTCATGCGTAAATCCTTTATTTAATCTTGATTTTGCTGTTCATCTTCCTCTCTGTTACGTCTGCTATGCATATAACGAGGGGCAGCAGCCTGTTTCGGACGTCCGTCGTCTGTGTTCTTTCTGCGAGGAGTTTTCGGTGCCTCTGTTTTCATGCGTTTGAATTCTTTCTTTTCAGACGGCTGTTTGAAAGCAGGTGTAGCGCTGCGGAAAGCCTTGAATTTTCCGTCGAAAAGCTGGTATTTGCGGAATTGGCATTCCAACGCTCCATTATACAAAGGTATCTTTACAGACGGTTTAAGTCCAATCTGGTCGAAACACTCTTCGCGGTAGCTCAGAATCCAGGCATCATTTCCTGTAAATGCATGTTTCAGGCGTTCACCAATCATCTGATACAATCCCAGCAAGTCATTGGTAGAAATTCGTTCACCATAAGGAGGGTTGGTAATAATGATACTCTTTTCCTTAGGCTGTTCAAACTGCTGGAATGGCTGTGTTTTCAAAACGATGTCTTTGCTGACACCGGCAGCTTTTACATTATGGGTAGCGATTTCGTTGGCTTTAGGGTTATTGTCGTAGCCATAAATCTTATGCTTGAATTCTTTTTCGCCTGAGTCATCGTTGTAGATAGAATCGAACAAATCCTGATCGAAATCTTTCCATTTTTCAAAACCGAACTCTTTACGGAACACTCCCGGAGCAATGTTTCGTGCAATAAGCGCAGCTTCGATAGGAATTGTTCCAGAACCACACATCGGGTCAATGAGGTCACATTCACCTCGCCATCCGGTCATTAAAATCATTCCGGCAGCCAGCACCTCATTCAGAGGAGCTTCTACAGCCTCCTGTCTGTAACCGCGGCGGTGCAGTGACTCACCCGAACTGTCGAGTGACAATGTACAGTTATTTTCGGCTACATGGATGTTGATTAACAAGTCAGGGTTGTTGATACGTACCGAAGGACGGTTTCCGGTCTTTTCCCGGAAATAGTCAACAATGGCATCTTTTACTTTGTAAGCGACAAATTTGGAGTGGCGGAATTCGCTGGAAAAAACGACAGCTTCTACAGCAAAACTGCTCATATTGTCCAAATAATCTTCCCAGTGGATATTTTTAATAGCATCGTAAACATCGTCAGCAGTCTGTGCTGTGAAATGCTTGATGGGTTTTAGGATACGGATAGCCGTACGCAAACAAAAGTTTGCTTTGTACATCATGGCTTTATCACCGGTAAAGGATACCATTCGGCGTCCGATTTCAATGTTGCTGGCTCCCAGCTCTGTGAGTTCTTGTGCCAAGGTCTCTTCCAGTCCCTGGAAGGTTTTGGCGATCAGCTCGAATTCTTGATTCATGTTGACTAAATTACGTAATTTCAGATTGATAGTGCAAAAATAGGGATTTTTATACAGCTAATCAACTCTTTGGGTTTCTTTTCTTATTTTCTCTGTACTGAAAATCTGCACAAATGATAAGGCCTGTTGGGCAGATGCTGTATTCTTATTGCGTCTTTGCAATGATAAATCTGTTGCATAAAAGTGATATTTCTTTAGTATAGATGTAATAAAACTTCATCTCATGAATGATAAAGTAAGTAGGTAGTGGAGGAAATGTTCCATGAACCAGCAATATCTTTTTATTACTTTAATTAATATTTGTAACGATGCACTTTGAAACAAACTCTATTAAGCATGGTGTTTATTTCTAAATTTTGTCATTTTTTATTATTGAAGAAGATTATTTTACTATTATAGAATTTATTGTTAATCAATGTTTTGTGAAAAATAATTAAAGTCAAAACGGGGTAAATTAATATCGGTTTCGGGTAATAATATTTTACCATTTTTCTCTGTTCTTTGCTGCATAATTTAAACTTATAAGAATTATGTTAAAAATACCTCGATCTATTAACTTGATGCTTCCTTTGTTGTTATGTTCAGCAGGGATGCATGCTGCCGTCTTTTCTGCCCCTGATAATAAGATGAGCACTATGCATAATGAGAAACTATTTGCCGATAGTTTTTTATACTTTCCTGTGTAATTTCTGCAGAGGTTAACAGACCGTACTTTGTTAGCTCTTCAAGAAACGGTATAAGACTTTCCATTGCCGTGTCCGTTTCTTCTGATAACATTTGAACAGACAAACAAGTGTTGCGAGGTGTATCTAATAAACGACCTACAATCTCTGCTGAGTCATCTTCAAAAAAATAACTCATACCTTCTATAAGGTTGTAGTATATAGCAACATTAGCCTCCTTGTTGTATCTGCCACAAGTCCATTCAGGGCGATAATAGATATACTTAGCCATTTTTGACTCATATGCACCTATGGCCTAACGATGTGGTTTTATTCTAATTATATGAAAGGCATAAGAAGAAAAGTGAGGCCACCATTTCTACCCTATCCTTGACGTAGGACTTCGACTTCCTGTAATATGGATAAGGAGAGAACAGACAAGCCCCACTTTGGATGGTATATAGCGAATGCTAATACACGACACCAAAGAGAGCGTCTTTCCCACACTATTCCGATATTACTTTGTGAGTTGTCGAAGTTCACGTCAACGGAATAAAGCGAAAATGCGCTTTCTTTCAATATGTCTGCACACTGATTTTTCAGTATGCGCAACAAATATAGGCATTTTCTGTGGAAAGACGCTCAATAAATACAAATATTATACATAATTTCGAGGCATACCAGTTTACCTGGCGTTGTGCAGAACAGTTATTCATTACCAATTGTAAGAAATTGTTGGTTACAAGACTTCTTCGGGGTTTAACAGGAAGTTGGTTTTCGGGTTCGGATTTCCGGTTTTGATGAAGTCTTTCAATAAGTTCTAAAAACAAAATCCTTAGTCTGGAAGAAATGATTTCCTGGCGGAATGTATTTTCTTCCTGATTATTTTGAGTGAGTTTTATATAAGATAAGTTTGTGTAAAAGTTGTTCATTTCATGCGGACTAAGCTGTACGATTAAATGATTCATACGGTTATTGATAATATCATATGGGAACACACTGTTTGTTAAGACTGAAGTAATGTACTCTTTTGAAAACAGTATAAAAACTCCCTGGCAGTCATTGGAAAATGTTAGGTTAGTTATGTTGTCAACAGGAAGCAGGTCAATGATGGTATTGGATTCCAGCTGGACGGTTTGGTTATTTATTTCCAATGAAATATTACCTTGTTTCAGTGCACATAGAATGCCCTTTTCAATTTTTTGTAGTTTGGGACAATTCAATCGGTATGAATTTTCTATTTCTTGAATAGTGAGTAATTCTTTGTACCGATAGCCATAAGTTTGCATTTTTCCCAATACATAGGGAAGTGTAGTTAAGTTTAAGTCCATAGTATTTTGGTTTTTGGGTTATGATTTTCAGCGTGAATTTATATGGACTGATGCACATTTACTACTAAAATAGACGAACGGTTCGATTTTATAGACTAAATGAGATAAAAAAGTCGCCTGCAGTATATTGCCAGGCGACTTCTTTTTCCGTTAAAAAATATATATGATTTAGGCTGTATGAAAACAGAAACAGAGAGGTAGGCTCTGTGTTTTGTTCACAATGCAAAGATAAGAACAGGAATGGAATAATAATACTAAAACAGATGTACACATTTTATAGCTATTGTGTTGTATATTAGGCTTATACGTTTTTATATGATGTACAATGCTGTTTTCGGACGGTACTTATTTACTTCTTTGCTGAACAATACGGGCGCCTGCAGGTACATTTTCTGTAATCCAGATATTGCCCCCTATGGTAGCTCCTTTTCCGATGGTTATACGACCGAGGATGGTAGCGTTGGAGTAAACAATAACATCGTCTTCCAAGATAGGATGGCGCGGAATTCCTTTGATGGGATTACCGTTTTCATCCAGAGGAAAACTTTTAGCGCCCAAGGTTACTCCCTGATAGAGTTTCACATTGTTTCCAATGATGCAGGTCGCTCCAATCACGACACCGGTACCATGGTCTATGGTAAAATGAGAGCCGATTTGTGCTCCCGGATGAATGTCTATTCCGGTTTCCGAATGAGCCATTTCGGTTATCATTCTTGGTATGAGCGGTACATTCAGTTTATATAATTCGTGGGCTATCCGATAGTTGGTGATGGCCCGAATGATGGGGTAGCAACAGATGATCTCTCCAAAACAGGTAGCTGCCGGGTCACCGTAGTAGGCAGCTTCTACGTCGGTGGCTAGCGTACGACGGAGTTCCGGCAGACGTTCGATAAACTGAGCTGCCAGTTGGGCTGCAGTAGCCCGGTTAGGCTCATTACCGTTTTCTATGCCGTTATTTTCGACTCCGAAACAGAGTCCGGCCTGTATCTGGTTGATGAGTAGTTCAAAGAGTTGCTCAATATTTACTCCGATATGATAGTGAATAGTGCGACTGTTGATATTGGAGTTCCCAAAGTAACCTGGGAAAAGAATAGAGCGGGCCAAGTCTACAATGGTGGCTAATTCTTTGCCTGAAGGTATAGGGTCGTTTTCCTTGTGTTGGTGCAGCAGGCCTTTGTAAGAATTGGTATCTGATAACTCGTCTACTGTCCGTGTCAATATGGGTGTAAAGTCGGTTGTTGCCATGATATATTGATTTTGGGGTTCAGGCAAATGTACATTTTTTTGTCAATGCAGGCAACTTATTGTTATTTAAATCGTTGAAAAGAGTAACTTTGCAAATAATAATCAAGAAAATGCTATGGTTGTGAATAAGAAAAATCCTTTTGCCTACAAGGCAAAACAGGCTGGAAAAAAGAAAAGTAGTGGCAAGCGAGTTGGAAAATCCCGACCTGAAAAAGCGAATAATCAGCTGAATCGTAGAGTGAAGTAGGAATAAAAGAAAGACAGAAGAAACTTCCGGTATGTGGGTGTTTCTTCTGTCTTTTTTATCGTTTGTTTATGCTTAGTGCTTATACTAAAATGAAATCCAGTTGTTTCTTTTCCAGATTAGCGCGAGCTACCTTTATTTGAACAGGATCTCCCAAGCTGAACTTCTGGTGATGACGGCGTCCTATCAGGCAGTAGTTCTTTTCGTCGAAATCGTAATAGTCGTTGCCTAAATCTCGCATTGATACCATACCTTCGCACTTGTTCTCATTAATTTCTACGTACAATCCCCATTCGGTTACTCCAGAAATAACTCCTTCGAAAACTTCGCCCAAGTGATCTTTCATAAACTCAACCTGTTTGTATTTTATAGAAGCACGTTCTGCGCTGGCTGCAACTTGTTCCATGGCCGAGCTGTGCTCACATTCGTTTTCGTATTTATCTGCCTGAGCAGTGCGTCCTCCGTTCAGGTAGCGTGTCAGCAGGCGGTGTACCATTAAGTCCGGATATCGGCGGATAGGCGATGTAAAATGAGTATAATAATCGAATGCCAATCCATAGTGTCCGATGTTATAGATAGAGTAGCGTGCTTTTTGCATGGCACGTAGTGAAACCGTTTCTACCAGATTCTGTTCTTTCTTACCCTCTATATCTTTCAACAATTTGTTGATAGACTTCGATACTTCCATCTTGCTGCCTCCTGTACGGATTTTGTATCCGAAGCGTGCGATGAACTGGCTTAAGTTATCCAGTTTGTCGGGGTCTGGCAAGTCATGAATTCGGTAAGGGAATACTTTCGGCTTTTTATTCTTGGGCACTTTACCAATGTGTTCGGCCACGGTTCTGTTTGCCAGAAGCATAAACTCTTCAATCAGTTTGTTGGCTTCTTTCGAAACTTTGAAGTATACACTCAGTGGCTTGCCGGTTTCGTCTATTTCAAATTTGACTTCACAGCGGTCAAAATTGATGGCACCTGCACTCAGACGTTTTTCCCGAAGTATCTGGGCCAGTTTGTTCAACGTCAGAATTTCGTCTTTATACTCACCTTCACCTGTTTCAATAATCTGTTGTGCTTCTTCGTAAGTAAAGCGTCGGTTCGATTTAATAACCGTATGCCGTATACGATAGTCTTTTACTTCAGCTTTTTCGTTCATTGTAAAGATTACCGAATAAGAGAGTTTTTCTTCATCCGGGCGCAGGGAACATATAAAATTACAGAGACGTTCGGGCAACATCGGGATGGTTCTGTCTACCAAATAAACAGAAGTAGCACGTTTTTCTGCTTCTTTGTCGATGATGCTGCCTTCCTGAACATAATGCGAAACATCTGCAATGTGAACACCGACCTCCCATAATCCAGGTTTCAGTTCGCGCAGTGAAAGGGCATCGTCAAAGTCTTTGGCATCTTTGGGGTCGATGGTGAATGTTACAACATCGCGGAAGTCTTCACGTTCAGCATAATCTTCGGGGGTAATTTCGGCTGATAGTTTTTCAGCAGCAGCTTCTACCTGTTTCGGATAGGTATAAGGTAATCCGAATTCGGCTAATATGGCATGCATCTCGGTTGTATTCTCTCCGGCTTTTCCGAGTACGTCAATGACCTGTCCAATCGGATTTTTAGCATCCGATGGCCATTCTATGATTTTAACCACAGCCTTATCTCCGTCTTTACCTCCTTTCAGCATATCCTTAGGAATAAAGATATCATTGGCCAGCGTACGGGATTCTGTCAGCAGGAAAGCATAGTTCTTGTTGACTTTCAGGTTTCCTACAAATGTATCGTTTGCTCTTTCTAGAATTTCTATGACTTCTCCTTCCGGATTGCGATGCTTACGTTTGGCAAATAAGGCTATTTTGACCTTGTCGTTGTTCATTGCATGAGCCGAATTTCGTTCGGCAATGGCAATCGGCTCGCCACCGTCATCAGGCAAGAATGAATTCTTTCCGTTGCTTTTTCGCTGGAATGTTCCGGTTAAGAATTGTCCGTGGTCGTTTAATCTATATTGTCCTTTTTCGGTCAGCATCAGGATACCTTCTTCCACCATGTCGTTGACAATGTCTGTACACAGCATTTTCAAGGGATGGGTTGTCAGGTTCAAAGCATGAAACAACTGTTTCATACTGAAGGATTCGGTAGGTCTGGCATGTAAGAAGTTGGTGAGGTATTCTACCATTTCGCTCTTTTTCATGCGTTTACCACCTTTTTTTTCTCTCTTTTTTGCCATAATTAGTTCCTTTCTTTTTAATGTGATATACAAAGAAAGTAAAATTAATGGAATTATCGGTTTCTTTTTATTTAAACTTCTTTTAATATGAAATAAAAAAGATGGAATCTATTATCTTTGTCAGGTTTTTATATAAAAGTCGTTTATTGTTTTTTAGATGATGTAATTATGGCAGAGAGTGAGAATAACAAAAGCAGGGAGCGAAAAATCTATCAAGTGACAATCTATGGTAGTCTGGTAAATATAGCATTGGTTATTTTGAAGTTTATAGCAGGCTTTTTGGGCCAGAGTGCTGCAATGATAGCTGATGCTGTACATTCTTTATCCGATTTGATTACTGATTTGATTGTCATTGTGTTTGTTCGCTTGTCCAGCAAACCTCAGGACAAAGGACATGATTATGGACATGGTAAGTATGAAACACTGGCTACACTTCTGGTAGGAGTTGCTTTGTTGGCTGTAGGCGGTGGAATCTTGAAAAACGGAATAGATGATATCCGGATTTATTTGAACGGAGGGGCACTTAGTTCTCCGGGATGGATTGCATTGATTGCTGCATTGCTTTCGATTGTTTCCAAGGAAATTCTGTTCAGGTATACCAACCGTGTGGGCCGTAAGCTGGACAGTCCGGCCGTTATAGCCAATGCTTGGCATCATCGGAGTGATGCCTTGTCTTCTATCGGAACCGGAATCGGTATTGGAGGAGCAATCTTGTTGGGAGAACAGTGGAGAGTGCTTGATCCGCTTGCGGCAGTCATTGTTAGTTTGTTTATCTTGAAAGTTGCTTTGTATATGGTTAAGCCCTGTATAGATGAACTGTTGGAGAAATCTTTGCCTGATGAGGTGGAGCAGGCTATAAGCGAACAGGTCCTTTCTTTCTCAGAGGTTTCCGAGCTTCATCATTTGCGTACCCGGCGAATCGGAAGCTATTACGCTTTGGAAATGCATGTGCGTATGGACGGAAATTTAAGCTTACACGATGCACATGCCGTAACTGTATTGATTGAAAAGAAGTTACGGGCGATGTATGGCGAAAACACTATAATAAATATTCATGTAGAACCGAATAAATAGATTTATTGATGGTGGAAAAAATCTTGGTTACCGGTGCCAGCGGTTTCATTGGTAGCTTTTTGGTAGAAGGGGGCTTGCAGCGTGACATGCAAGTGTGGGCCGGTATAAGAAAAAGTAGTAGCCGACGCTATTTGCAGGACGAACGGATTACTCCTGCAATTCTTGATTTTACTGATTCAGAACATTTGGAGGCACAATTGCTGGAGCATAAAAGAGAACATGGAGGATGGGATTATATCATTCATTGTGCAGGAGTTACCAAATGCCGGGATGAGGCTGATTTTGAAATAGGGAATTATTGGGCAACACGGCATTTTATCGAGGTGTTGCAGAAATTACAGATGGTTCCCCGGATTTTTGTATATCTTAGTTCTTTAAGTGTGTTTGGACCAGTGCGGGAAACTGATTATTCTGAAATTTCAGAATACGATATTCCTCAGCCTAATACAGCATATGGTAAGAGTAAGTTGCTGGCTGAGCAATACTTGCATACTTTATCTGATTTCCCGTTTGTAATATTCCGTCCTACAGGAGTTTACGGTCCCCGCGAACGTGATTATTTTTTGATGGCTCAGTCGATAGCCCGTCATGTAGATTTTATGGCAGGATGGAAACGCCAGGACCTTACGTTTGTATATGTAAAGGATTTGGTGAAGGCTGTTTATCTGGGTATTGAAAAGAAGGCTGTCGGAAGAAGTTATTTTGTGACTGATGGAGCAGTATATGCCAGTACTGCTTTCTCGGATTTGATAAAGAACGAATTGGGTAATCCATGGATTGTCCGTTTAAAATGTCCGCTGGGTTTGTTGAAAGTCATTTCATACACAGCTGGATGGTTGGCGGCACTTATGGGCAAGACCAGTACCTTAAATAGAGATAAATATAACATAATGAAACAACGCAATTGGCGCTGCGATATAACCCCTTTACAGCAAGAGCTGGGTTATCGTGCAGATTATCCTTTGGAAAGGGGAGTAAAGGAAACGATTGCATGGTATAAGAAGGAAGGATGGATTTAAAGTTATTTGAAAGAGTGGATAGCGGCAAAGGTTTGTTTGCTGTCGAAACGGTCAGCTTGATTTACAATGCTCTGACCACTATATTGATATTGGTCTTATTCCCTCGGATGGATCATCCGGGAATGATGTTGCTGGAGCGGTTGGGTATTGTAGCGCTTACGTTTGCTTTGATTTTCATGTATCAGGCTTTCCCGTGTCGGCTTACCGCTTTTATTAGGATGGCAGTGCAGATGTCTTTGCTGGCTTACTGGTATCCGGATACATTCGAGTTTAACCGGCTTTTCCCGAATTTAGACCATTGGTTTGCTACTGCAGAACAGTGGTTGTTTCATTCGCAGCCTGCAGTCGAATTCAGCAAACACTGTCCTTCTATGTGGTTCAGCGAGCCGTTTAATATGGGATATTTTTGTTATTATCCGATGATTTTGGTTGTTACAGTCTATTATTTTCTGTTCCGGTTCGAGTGGTTCGAGAAAGTTTCTTGTGTATTGGTTACCTCTTTTTTCATTTACTATTTTATTTATGTATTTGTTCCTGTTGCAGGGCCACAGTTTTACTTTCCGGCTATCGGCATGGACAATGTAATGGCTCAGCACTTTCCTGCTATAGGTGATTATTTTAATCACAATGATTATCTTATTCCAGGACCAGGATTTGAGCATGGCTTCTTTTATCAGCTGGTAGAGGCTTCTCAGGAAGTGGGTGAGCGTCCTACGGCTGCTTTCCCGAGTTCGCATGTAGGTATTTCCACGATAGTTATGATTATGGCATGGCGTGTTAATAAAAAACTGGCTTATGTGCTGGCTCCATTTTATATCTTGCTGTGCGGTGCTACCGTATATATTCAGGCGCATTATCTGATTGATGCTATAGTAGGATTTGTTTCAGCCTTTTTTGTATACAGTCTGTCTACCTGGATGTATAAACGTTGGTTTATTTCTCCTGTTTTCCGGCAGGTTATGGAAAGAGAATGGGCCGAATAATTTTTTTTGTGAAACTTTGCAACTTTTCCGGGACTTCGTTCGTCTAATGTACAAAGAACAACATTAAACATATTGAAATATGAAAAAACAGTTTGGAATTTTTGTACTGGCCGCAGTTTTAATGACTGGTACAGTTAAAGCAGAAACTCCGGAAGGATGGCTGACAAGTCTGAAGGAATGGGTAAGTGGCGCAGAGAATACAGTGACTATTAAGCCGAGTAATAAGTATCTGACAGAGCGAAAGAAAACGGGTAATATTGTTACGGTAGAAGCACATTCAGGACTGGATGTGGTATATACACAGCAGTCGGGCAATGCCTTTGTTGAGGTTTATGCACCTGATAACTTGATGCCCTATATTGTGGTTCAGAAAAATGGAGACTTGCTTCGTGTTTCTTTGAAGCCAGGTTGTCGGATTACTGGTAAGCATAATACAGAGATACGTGTTTTTGCTCCTGAAGTAACAAGTTTTTCAGCTTCCAGTTCAGCTGATATTTATTTGGCGAAAGGATTGTCAACAAAAAAAGGCGTTTCACTTAAGGCCAGTAGCAGTGGTGATGTAGTAGCTAACGAGAATTTAACGTGTGGCAGTCTTTCACTCAAGGCTAGCAGTAGCGGTGATGTAAAATTGAAAGGAATAGCTTGCGCTGGGGCTGAAGTTGGAGCCAGTAGTAGTGGTGATATAGAGATCACATCAATTACTTGTTCGGATTTTAGTGCAGCAGCCAGTTCTTCAGGTGATATTGAAGTTGGGAATATGGTATGTGCGGGGAATGTATCTTGTGCAGCCAGTTCTTCGGGTGATGTAGTTGTAGGTGAAGCGAACTGTAAGGGTAAAGTTTCGGCTGATGTAAGTTCAGCAGGTGGTGTAAAGTTTGAAAAGGGAAATGCGAAGGATGCATCTTATCAGGCAAGTTCAGGAGCACAAATCAATGCAGAAGGCTTGCATGCTTTAAATGTAGTGGCGCGTGCTTCTTCGGGTGGCTCTGTTTCTTGCTATGCCAGCGAAACGATTTCCATGCATCGTTCTTCAGGAGGCAGCATTCACTGTGAAGGACGTCCTCGTTTAATTGACTGATCTGATATTAATAAAAGTAAAACCGTTTCATAAGTTGAAAATGCTTGTGAAACGGTTTTGCTGTTTTTATGCGGATAGAATATTACGGATAGCTGCCAACTCTTCTTCTGTAAATGAAATGTTTTGCTGTGCCTTTAAGCTATCTTTAAGCTGTTCGGTCGAGCTAGCCCCAACAATAACAGATGTTACCTGCTTGTGAGAAAGCAGCCAGGCCAGTGCCATTTCGGCTAATGTTTGTCCCCGTTGCAGTGCGATTTGGTTAAGTTGCTGAATCTGTTGTAATATCTGTGCTGTCAGTTCTTCTTTTTTTAAGAATCCTCCTCGTGCTATACGCGAGTCGCTGGGGATACCGTTCAGATAGCGGTTGCTTAGTAAACCTTGTGCCAAGGGTGAAAAGGCTATAAATCCACTGCCGTTTTCAGCTGCTTGCTGGAGGATACCTTCTTTTTCTGGTTTTTGATTTAGCAAATTGTAGCAGCCTTGATAAAGCAGACAAGGAACATCGTGTTCTCTTAAATAGGAATATGCAGTTTGGGCTGCCTCTTTTGGATATTTAGAAATACCTACATAAAGTGCCTTTCCCTGACGAACTATGTCTACCAGTGCCTGAAGAGTTTCTTCAAGCGGTGTCTCCGGGTCATATCGGTGTGAATAGAAAATGTCTACGTAGTCCAGATTCATCCTTTTCAGACTTTGGTTGAGGCTGGCCATTAAATATTTTCTTGAGCCCCAGTTTCCATACGGACCAAGCCACATATCGTGTCCGGCTTTTGTAGAGATAAACAATTCGTCACGGTAAGGGGCGAATGATGTTTTCATAACCTGTCCGAAGGTTTCTTCTGCACTACCGTATGAAGGACCGTAATTGTTGGCCAAATCAAAATGGGTGATTCCATTGTCAAACGCAAAATGCAGTTTCTTCTTGCTGGATGCAAATGTATCAACATCACCGAAGTTATGCCATAGCCCTAAGGATATAGCAGGAAGTAGTATTCCACTTCTGCCACAACGGCGATAAGTCATTCCGCAGTCATACCGATTGTCGGCTGCTTTATATACCGGGTCTATCATATGATATTTGTTTTATAGGTTTCCAAAAGTTGCTTCTATATGGTCAAGAATGGCATTCAGGTCGTCCAGCTTTTCTGCACGTAACATGGCAATACGTGTTTCCTTAAAATTGGGAATACCTTTGAATAAAGGCGATGCAGCCAGATGACGGCGTACATGCAGAATTCCTCGGCGTTCATCCAGCAAGTTCACACTGTCCAGCACTTCCTGTCTTAATACATCCATTCTCCACTTGAAGCTTAAAGGAGGGAGCTCTTCTCCTGTTTGCAGGAAATGTTTTATTTCTTTGAAAATCCAGGGGCGACCAAAGCTGGCACGGCCTACCATAATCGCATCTACACCGTATTTTTCGAAGCATTCCAAGGCTCTTTGTGGGGTTGTAATGTCTCCGTTTCCAATAATAGGAATACGCATACGGGGATTGTTCTTTACTTCCCCAATCAGTGTCCAGTCTGCTTCTCCTGTATACATTTGTGCACGTGTCCGTCCGTGTATAGTCAATGCCTCAATACCGCAGTCTTGCAATTGTTCGGCAAGTTCAACAATGATTTTATGTTCAGCATCCCATCCCAAACGGGTTTTTACAGTAACTGGTATTGATACGGCATTTACTACAGCCCGAGTTATTTCCAGCATTTTAGGTACATTTTGAAGCATTCCCGAGCCGGCACCTTTTCCTGCTACCCGCTTTACCGGACAGCCGAAGTTAAGGTCCAATATGTCTGGCTTAGCTTGTTCTACAATACGTGCTGCTTCTACCATGGTTTCTGTGTCTTTACCATAAATCTGGATAGCTACCGGTCGTTCCTGGTCGCTGATATTCAGTTTCAGCATGGTTTTGCCTACCGAACGTATCAATGCATCTGTCGATACGAATTCTGTATATACCATGTCTGCTCCAAATTGTTTACACATCAGTCGGAATGCCGGATCGGTTACATCCTCCATGGGGGCCAACAGTACAGGTCTGTTTCCTAAGTCTATATTTCTTATTTTCATGAGCTTTGTTTTATGCTACAAAGGTAGTGATTTTCTTCTGACTTTCATGCATTTGGTTTTTCACGTATTGCAATAGAGCTATTAAGATTTGTTTTGTGGATTTTTTGTGTCTTTTGCAGTCTGTTTTCCGCTGTTTTGTAGATACATTCCACATTTTGAGTCCTTAATTTTTTTTGTTGTTTTGCATATTCTGTTGATAATCAGATGAATATTCTTTTGGGTATAGTTTGGCATTGCGTTTGCATGTAATTAGGCAAGAACAGAAGTTTAACTCTAAACATTTATGATTATGAAAAAGTTATTTGTAGTAGCAGCATTAGTTATGGGAGTAGGAACAACAGTTTCTTTCGCAGCAGAGACAACAGGAAACAGTGTCATGACAACAGTAACAGCTGTCAACGAATATACTCCTATTGAAGTAAAAGACTTGCCACAGGATGTACAAGCTGTCTTGGCAAAAGATTATTCAGATTTTACCTTTGTAAGTGCAGCAGTCCAAGCAAATGAAGATGGAACTAATACATATAAGGTGACTGTAGCCGACCAGGAAGGTGTGCAATCTGAAGTATTCTTCTCGGAAAAAGGTGAGATTCTTCAATAAAAGCGCAAACGGCCGACTTTGACAGATAAGCTTGTGGCTAGGCAGGAATGTTTCATGATGAGGCATTCCTGCCTTTTTACTTTCTGTTTTACTGGAAAATAACTACCTTTGTAGCCAAATCAATTCGTAAAAAATGAACTATTCGATAAAAGATTTTGAAATCATGGCACCTGTCGGCTCACGCGAGTCGTTGGCTGCCGCTATTCATGCAGGGGCCGATTCCATTTATTTTGGAATAGAAAGTCTGAACATGCGTGCCCGTTCGGCCAGCACGTTTACGATTGATGACCTGCGTGAAATAGCTCGTGTGTGTGATGAGTACGGAGTAAAAAGCTATCTGACAGTAAATACCATTATCTACGATGAGGATGTAGAATTGATGCGTAAGATTGTCGATGCTGCCAAGGAAGCAGGTATCAGTGCTGTAATTGCTGCTGACGTAGCTGTGATGTCTTATTGTAATCAGATTGGACAGGAGGTACATCTTTCTACACAGTTGAATATCAGCAATGCAGAAGCTTTGAAGTTTTATGCTCAGTTTGCCGATGTTGTAGTGCTGGCGCGTGAACTGAACCTCAAGCAAGTGCGCAAGATATATGATGCAATCCATGAACAGGGTATCAAGGGACCTATGGGAGAGCCGGTACGTATCGAGATGTTCTGTCACGGTGCGCTTTGCATGGCGGTATCAGGTAAATGCTATCTCAGTTTGAATGAGCTGAATGCTTCTGCCAACCGGGGAGCCTGCATGCAGGTATGCCGTCGTTCGTATATCGTAAAGGATAAGGAAAGTGATATCGAGCTGGAAGTAGACAACCAGTATATCATGTCGCCTAAGGACCTGAAGACCATTCATTTCATGGATGAGATGATTGAAGCTGGTGTACGTGTCTTCAAGATTGAAGGTCGTGCCCGTGGTCCTGAGTATGTAAAGACTGTGGTAGAATGCTATAAGGAAGCCATCCGTTCTTATCTGGAAGGAACCTTTACAGAAGAAAAGAAAGCCGATTGGGATACCCGATTGAAGACAGTATTCAACCGTGGTTTCTGGAATGGTTACTATCTGGGACAGCGTTTGGGTGAATGGAGCAAGAACTACGGTTCGGAAGCAACCGAACGTAAAGTTTATGCCGGACGTGGTATCAAGTATTTCTCAAATCTGGGAGTTGCTGAATTCCTGATTGAGGCAGCCGAAATTAAGGTGGGCGACAAACTGTTGATTACCGGCCCTACTACCGGGGCAATGTATGTCACGCTGGAAGAGGCACGTGTGGACCTTAAGCCTGTAGATGTCGTGAAGAAAGGAGTTCATGTTTCCTTCAAGGTGCCCGACCGTGTTCGTCCTAGCGATAAGTTGTATCGTATTGTTCCTGCTGAGGAATTGAAAAAGAAATAAGCCTGCGTAATACAGGTAGCTGATAGAAAAGAGGAAGTCTGCTTTCCATGCATGACTTCCTCTTTTCTATTATTATAAACAAGGAACGCGGATAAAATCCGTTTCTGGAAAATATTTTTCCAGCCAGGTGCGAGTGTATTCTTCCGTATCGTGCTGAATAATTTTGTCTTCATTTTCCGGATACAGGTTATAAAGTACAGTATGCAACCGGATATTTCTTTTTTGAATAGCTTCCAGACTCAATAACGTATGATTGATACTGCCTAACCGTCCGGAAGTAACTAAAATAAGCGGATATCCTTTTTCTGCTATGTAGTCAATTGTCAGCAGATTGCGAGTCAGGGGAACCATCAGTCCTCCTGCTCCTTCCAGCAATATGCGGTCGTATTGCTGCAATAAGGCTTCCGACGCTTTTTCTATTTTATTAAAATCAATATCCCGCTGGTCTATTTCTGCAGCCAGATGCGGCGAACAAGGATAAGTAAAGATTTCGGGCATCGTCAACCGTTTGTGGTCAGCTTCCAGTAATCCTGTTCCCATAATTTTGCGATGTACTTCAATATCCTCTGAAATATCTGTATTCCCTGTTTGGATAAATTTTTGTGTGATGGTCCGTATGCCTTGCTTGTTCCATTCTCTTGCCAGGAATCCGGTAGCAAAGCTTTTTCCGATAGCAGTATCAATACCGCTGACAAAGATAATTTCCTTTTTCATGATATTTTTCTTTTTGCAATGATATAAATAGGATGGTAGGTGAGTGGTACAGTCCGGTCGGCACGACCGTAAGCATCCTGATAACGTGTACAAAAGTCTGCAAGCGTACTGCGCGTCCATTGCTGTCGTCGTATTCCGGTCACACCGGTTTCTTTGAGATGCTTTAATACATCTGTAGGCGATTCGAACGAAAGTTGTACCAGCTCTTCCTTACTATAAATGATTTGATATTTTTTATCCAGTTCCTTTTTCAATTCCTTCAGTGAGAGATAAGGCAGTCCACATCCTGTAAGCGTGTTGATTTCTTTCAGATTCTGTTTGCCAAAAGTACTGAAAGTAAAATACCCTCCCGGTACGAGTACCTGGCTGCATCGTTGAAAAAAACGTTCAGGCGACTCAAACCATTGCAATGCCGAGCATGATGTAATCAGACTTTGTCCACCGGGAAAGTCCAGTTGTTCGGCATCTCCAGGCAGAAAGCATACCTTATCTGTCGGCAAGTCACCGAAGCAAGTCGCTACTTCTGGACAAATGTCGTTCAGGCAAAGATGGTCCGGCTGCACCCGACTCAGGTATGAACGGGTAAAAAGTCCGGTCCCACATCCTACTTCCAGTACATTCCGGTGAGCCGATTGAGGCAGATACCGGATAATCAGGCGAGCCATTTTTCCAGCTATCTGCTGTTGCACCGTTGCCTGTTTGCTATAGGTTGGAACTGCTCTGGCAAACCGTTTTCTTATAAGTTTTTTGTCCATATATCCTCCTTTCCTGCCAGACAGTCAGCAAACAGTTTTTCGTCATAATGGGCGATGTCGAGCAGCGTGGTGGGTGTATCTTGCCAGGCATTCTGCTGATTGGATGCCGGAAATATATAGTCGTTTGTTCCGATGATAGCTTTGTCCCAGTCAAACAGGATATTTTCGGATTCCAGAATCCGTTTTTCCAAACAAGCCAACTCTTCCTGCAACTCTTCCAGAGTCCGATAAGGTTCATGGCTCAGGAACTGCTTTACACCCTCTGTTGTTCCACACATGCGGCGTCTGAATTTGGATAAAGTTACTGCAGAAAACCGCGATAAAGTTCCCTGAAAGACAGCGGGAGGGATCCCTTTCTCCGCATGAATAGGGTATAAAGTACCGTTTATAGCCAGTCGGTTTTCATAAGGCAGTGCTAGCCCCGAAAGTGTATGTGCAGCCATCCATACCCCCATCGACCAAGCCATCAGGCGGATGGAAGTATATCCGTTCAGCAATGTGTCATCAAAAGTGGTTTCCCGATAGTCAAAGCACAACAGACAGTCGTATCCTTCGCAGATTGGATAATCGAATAGCTTTTCGTCAGCTCCCCATCCGGCAAAGAACAATAGCAGATTGGGATTGCCTTCTTTTTTCAGGAATATCTGTTTCATATACTTAACGTTTAAGTTCGTGTAACGTGTTATTCTATTTTTAGAGCAAGGCAATAAGTCGGTCGAGCTCTTCATCTGTAACAGCAGCTGTCAATGAAAAACGCAAACGCGATGTTCCCTCGGGAACTGTGGGCGGACGTACCGGAAGAACATAAAATCCATTCCGCTGAAAACGCTCTGCGGCTTCTATGGCCTTCTGGCTGGCTCCGAGTGTTAATGGAACAATGTGGCTTTCCGACGGACAAGCGTATCCTTTGTTCTGCAGAGCCATGTGAAGCCGTTCGGACATGCTGTGCAACTTTTGGCGACGTTCCTGCCACTGAGAAAAACGCCGTAAGATAAACAATGTCCAGGCAATGTTTACAGGTGGCAGGGCTGTCGTAAAGATAAGCGTCCGCATACGGTTTATCAGAAAGTCGCGTATGGTTTTGCGGCAGACTAAGAACCCTCCTACCGATGCAGCTGCTTTCCCGAAAGTTCCGCATAAAAAGTCAATGTCCTGTATACAATGCTGCTCTTCAGCGATTCCAAGTCCGTTGTTTCCCCGTACCCCGAAAGCGTGTGCTTCGTCAACGTACAGCAATACATTTTCGTACTGCTTTTTCAGTTCGGCCAGCTGTGCCAGCGGACTGACATCACCGTCCATACTGAATATACTTTCGGTTACGATAATCAGTTGTCCGTATTGATTATGATATTTTTCCAGCAGTCCTTTCAGCTGGTCGTAGTCGTGGTGGCGGTAGCGGATACAGCGGGCAGCCGAAAGCCGGATTCCATCAATCAGACTGGCATGTACCAGCTTATCGGCCAGAATCAGCGTATTGCTGTCGGCTACGGCAGGCAAGATACCTGTATTCATGTGGTATCCGCTGTTGAAAATCAAAGCCCCTTCTGTACCGTACCATGTACTCAGCCAGTTTTCCAGTTCGGTATATACCGAGAAATTTCCTGTCAGCAGTCGTGAAGATGAGGCTGTAAACGGAACATCTGCGAATTTTGTTTCCGAAAGAAATTCTTCTTGCAGTCTGTTTTCGGCAGCCAGTCCCAAGTAATCGTTCGATGACAGGTTAAGCATTTTTCTTTTGTCCGTAACAATCCACTTTCCTTCGTGTACTGCCACAGGCAGTTTTCTCAGGTTTCCGTTCTTTTCCAGTTCCTGAAGTATTTCTTGATAAGTATTGTCCATACAGCTCTTTGTTTTAATCCATTTCTCCGGTTATTTTTACCAAGGCAGCTGTCAGTTTGCTCAGTTCATCCGGCTGGATGATGAAAGGCGGCATGATGTAAACCAGTTTTCCGAAAGGTCTTACCCATACCCCTTCTTCTACGAAGCGGCGTTGTATGCGAGCCATGTCTACCGGTTTTTTAGTCTCTATTACACCAATGGCTCCCAGTACCCGGACATCGGCTACCGAAGGCAACTTGGCTGCAGGAGCCAGTTCTTTCCGTAGCTGTGCTTCGATACGTTGTACTTTCTCCTGCCATCCCGATTTCAGAAGCAGTTCGATAGAAGCCTTTCCTACTGCACAAGCCAGCGCATTCCCCATGAAGGTAGGACCATGCATGAAAGCATGCGGATAATGTTCGGAGATACAGTCGGCTACCAGATTACTCGTCAATACTGCCGAGAACGTCATGTATCCTCCTGTTAGGGCTTTCCCGATACACATAATATCGGGTTCTACGTCAGCATATTCCCAAGCAAATAATTTTCCGGTCCGCCCGAATCCGGTTGCAATCTCATCGAAAATAAGCAGCATACCGTGTTCCCGACACAGTTTTGCAGCCTGGCGCAAGTATTCCGGATGGTAAAAACGCATACCTCCTGCTCCCTGTACGATAGGTTCCAGAATCAGTCCCGCCAACTCGTTTTCATACTGTTCGATGGTTTGTTTGAGCGGCAGTATATCCGCTTCATTCCATTCACCGTCAAAGCGAGATTGCGGCGCCGGAACAAAATACCGGACAGGCAACGCATTACCAAACAGACTGTGCATGCCCGTTACCGGGTCGCATACCGACATGGCATTCCATGTATCCCCATGATAGCCGGAACGGATGGTCACGAAATTGTTACGTTGCGGACAACCTTTTGCATACTGGTACTGTACAGCCATTTTCAAGGCGACTTCTACAGCGACCGACCCACTGTCTGCATAAAAGATTTTCTGCATCGAAGGAGGAGCCAGTTGCAACAACAGTTTGCCAAGTGCGATGGCAGGCTCGTGAGTCAGTCCGCCAAACATGACATGTGCCATGCTGTGTAATTGTCTTTCGATAGCGGCATTCAGTTCCGGATGATTATATCCGTGTACGGCACACCACCAGGAGGACATTCCTTCGATGAGGCGAGTACCGTCTTCCAGTGTGATGGTACAGCCCTGTGCCTTTTTTACTTTGTAAGTAGGCAGCGGGTTGCTGGTAGAAGTATAGGGATGCCACAGATGTTCTCTGTCGAAAGCATCGGTGATAATATCATAATTCATATCCTGCAAGTTTAATTCGTTCTTTATCCTTTTTTACGTTTGATCCCAGTGTCGTAAGCAAGTCACCTACGATGGCAGCATTGATACCTACGTGCAAGGCCAGTTGCATTTGCTCTTCCGACAGTTGAGAGCGGCCTCCTGCAAAGCGCAGATAGGCATTGGGATGCACAAAGCGGAACATGGCAATTGTGCGTATCACCTCTTCCGGTTGCAGGGGAGCTGTATTTTCCAGCGGTGTTCCCGGAATACGTTGCAACAAGTTCAGTGGGATGGAATGCACCTGAAGCTTTTTCAGCTCGAAAGCCAGTTCCACACGCTGTGCAGCCGATTCTCCCATTCCGATGATGCCGCCGCTGCAAATCTCCATGCCTGCAGCTCTAGCTGCCTGCTGTGTCTCTAGTTTCTGCTGCTGTGTATGTGTTGTGCACAAATGCGAAAAATAAGAGGGGGCTGTTTCCAGATTGCAGTGATAACGTCTGACTCCGGCCTGATAAAGCTCTTCCAGTTGTCCGGCATCTGCCAGTCCCAGTGAAACACAAATTTCAATACCGCAGTGTTCACGCATATACGAAACTGTGCGGCATATTTCCGTAATTTCCCGTTGGGTTGGCTTTCTTCCGCTGGTAACCAGCGAAAACCGTTTCACCTGTTGCTCTTCGTTTATGCGTGCCTGGCGCAGACATTCTTCGGCAGCAACCAGTCCGTAGGTTTCAATATGCGTTGCATGATGCGCCGACTGGGCACACCATTTACAGTTTTCCGGACAGTGTCCGGATTTGGCATTGATAATCGAACACATATCGAAGGTACGTGGTGCACATTGCCGTGTGAGCTCGTGTGCAGCTTCGCAAAGTGCTTCATAAGGAGCATCCTGCAGTAGCCAGAGCGCTTCATCGGGGGTAATACCTTCGTTGGATGTAACTTTTTGTTTCAGTTTTTCAAGCATAATCTTCAGGGTATAAAAAAAGCTATGTTCCTGCCTTCCTCTTTAGTACAGAGGCGCGCAGGAACATAGCCGTAATATAAAGTAAAAAATAAAATTCGTAAGGATACGACAGCAGGAACAGTCCGTAATGAACAGATTGTTGACAGTACCATCGTAATAAAGTATGCGACAGGAGAACAAAGTTCCGTCAAGAGCACATCTGCTCCGGGCGGCATCAGTTCTTCGGTAGTGCTGTTTCCGCAGTCATTTCCTGTAGGATGAACGGCTGCAGTACACAACAGTCCCTTGCTGAGGGAAACTTCTGTAATTCCTTTACCCACATGTCCCATCACAACGTGCCGGTGCAGACTGCTGAAGGCTGCATAACTTTTCCGGCTCCATTTGCGGAATCGGGTGATACAAGGGCTATATGTCTGTTTCTGTTCGTACATCATTTTTTCGCGATGCGGCAAATGTACTAAAAAAATCAGAAAACAAAAACGTCAGCAAATAATTCCTCCGCCCAATACCCGGTTATCCCGGTAGAAAGCTGCTGCCTGTCCTATGGCTACCGAGGCTAGTGGCTCGTGTAGTTTTACGTGCAACAATCCTTCGGGAGTCACGGTTACCGTGCATCGGTTGGCTTGCTTGCGATAGCGTATTTTTACGATGACATCCTCACGGTCGAGCAACTCTTCAGCACATACGATGTTCCAGTCCTTTAGAAACATTTCCAGCTTCTCCAGTGCCTTCAGGTTATCGGTCAGGACGACCTTATTTTCTTGAGGCAGAATCTCTTTGACAAACAGAGCCTTGTTGACATAGACGCCCAATCCTCTACGTTGACCGATGGTATAAAAAGGATATCCCTCGTGTTTTCCCATACATTCCCCTTGTTCATTGTAGAAATTGCCTGGCCGGATATGCTCAGGCGGCACTTGTGCTTTCAGAAACGAGCGGTAATCCATCGGGCAGAAGCAAACCCCCAGACTGTCACGTTTGGTAGCAGCTTTCAGGAAGCCTCTCTCGGCTGCCAGTTTGCGGACACGGGTTTTGGTCAGTGTTCCCATAGGCAGTAACATTCGTTCCAGAATAGGTTGCGGAAGTCCCCAAAGAAAAAAAGACTGGTCCTTATCCTTATCTGCTCCTGCCGTAATATACCAGTATCCGCCAATGTTTTGTTTCTGTACATAGTGTCCGGTAGCAAAATGATAAATTCCCCATTCGTCTGCTACTTGTGCAAGGAGTGGCCATTTCAAGTAATTGTTGCACAAAGTGCACGGCACCGGTGTATGGCCTTCCATATACTCTTTTATGAAGTAGCTGATAATCTGTTCTTGAAACAACTGTCGTACGTCGTAGATGATATGGGGAATATGCAGCTTTTCACACAGTTCGCGGGCATCGTCCAGATAGGTGGTGTCGTTATCTTTTTCATAAAAGCGGAAAGTTATACCTGTCACTTCATAGCCGGCATCCTGCAATAACAAGGCGGCTACCGAGCTGTCAGTACCTCCGCTCATTCCTAGTAACACTTTGTTGTTTTTTTCCATACAGAGAAGGGAAATTTAATCATACGTTTCGTTAGGGCAAAAAAAAGGAGTACCGCTGTACTCCAACCTTTGTTAACCTTAAATCTAATAC
>CAJKDC010000018.1 GCA_905198575.1 uncultured Bacteroides sp.
CCATGACGGGTACTGTCCCGTCCTTTTTCACTACCTGACGTTTGAGGTAGTAGATAACTGAAAATGTACTCTTCATCGTCCTTAATTTTTTTAGGTTCAAAATTAGTCGGTGAAGAATCCTTCGTCAGTACGCAAAACACGGAGGAACGACGCAATCTTTTTCCGTAACCGGATTTGTTGCGTGAGTTGTCGGTAACTCACTATATCACAATGCCTTGTTTTGCCATTCGCACCCATTTTGTTACCTATATGGTGTGGTTACGAACAAGTAACGTAGCGACGTCTTGACTTGGCTTCGGCAAGGATTATGGTGGCGTTGGAAATAATCGGCAGCTTAAATGAAACCTCTGTAAATCAAATCTATTACTACATTCTTCCGCATTCCACTTTTTTGTAGTAACTTTGTATCATTAAAATAATTAATATACATTTTACTTATGAAAACTTATACAAATGTGTTTGATTTGGGAAACCTGAATCAAGCTTTGTCCGAGGCCTTCGAAATAAAGAAAGACCGGTATAAATACGAACAGCTGGGTAAACATAAAACCTGTCTGCTGATTTTCTTTAACAACAGTTTGCGTACCCGCCTGAGTACTCAGAAAGCAGCGCGTAATCTGGGTATGGATGTAATCGTTCTGGATGTTAACCAGGGAGCTTGGAAGCTGGAAACCGAACGTGGCGTTATCATGGACGGCGATAAAAGTGAACACCTGCTGGAAGCAATCCCGGTAATGGCATCATATTGCGATATCATTGGAGTACGTTCTTTTGCAAGATTCGAAAGCCGCGAAGATGATTATACTGAAAAAATATTGAATCAGTTTATTCAGTATTCAGGAAAGCCGGTATTCTCAATGGAAGCAGCAACAGGTCATCCGCTCCAGGCTTTTGCCGATTTGATTACCATCGAAGAATATAAAAAGAAAGAACGTCCGAAAGTAGTCTTGACATGGGCACCACATCCTCGTGCTCTTCCACAGGCTGTTCCTAACTCTTTTGCTGATTTTATGAATGAAGCCGATGTCGATTTTGTCATTACTCACCCTGAAGGATATGAGTTGGACCCGAAATTCGTACGCGGTGCAAAGGTTGAGTATGACCAGTGGAAGGCTTTCGAAGGCGCAGACTTTATTTATGCTAAGAACTGGGCTTGTCCGGGTGTTACCAATCCAGCCGACTATGGAAAGATTCTTTCTAAGGATATGGGATGGACTGTAGATACAGCACACATGGCAGTAACCAACAATGCTTTCTTTATGCACTGTCTGCCTGTCAGAAGAAACATGATTGTTACAGATGATGTGATTGAGGCACCCACTTCGCTGGTTATTCCAGAAGCGGCCAACCGTGAAATCTCTGCAACTGTAGTATTGAAGCGAATGCTCGAAGGTTTGAACAAATAAAAAAAGAGATGAGTCATTGACTCATCTCTTTTTTTTTGTGCGCTTGATAGGACTCGAACCTACACGCCTCACGGCACCAGATCCTAAGTCTGGCGCGGCTACCAATTACGCCACAAGCGCATCAGTCAGGATTTTTCCTTGATTCGAGTGCAAAGGTATGAATATTTTTTGAATCTGCAAATCTTATTCCGATTTTTTCAAAAAAATGCATGCTTCTTCTATAATTGTATCAATGCCTCGGGCATAGTCTTCAGTAGAAATATCCACTTTAATGTCCGGATCAATTCCAAATTCCAGTTGGTTCATTTCGGGGTCGAACATAGGACTTGCCGAAAAGCGGATGGACCATCCGTTAGGTATTTCGGAAGTAAACGGTAAACCGGAACCACCTCCTGTTTTATCTCCTATAACAGTAACAAGTGGCAGCTGTTTCATGGAATTTACGAAATCGTTGGTGGCACTGTAAGAACGTCGGTTTGTCAGGACAACCGCTTTCTTTTGCCATCTCACTCTGTCCATGGCCGGTTCCAGGTATACAGGCTTCGGTTCTGAAAAATCCTGGTGCCCAGGTCCTGTTTTATGGCTGATATATCCGGTAAGCACTTTTTCGTTGGTAAAACGGGCTGCGACTTTCTCTGCAGTTGTCAGGTTTCCTCCTCCGTTGTTTCGGACGTCAATGATTAGTCCGTCGCATGTTTTCAAGTAATCCAGTGTCTGGTCCAGATTCCCTTCTCCTATACCGTTCGAAAAGCTGCTGATATAAATATAACCGATATTGTTTTCCAAAATCTGATAAGTAAGGCCGGAGCTGATGATATAATCTTTTTTCAGATAGTTGCTTTGAAGGCTGTCACTGAAATTTCTGGGATAAGCATCGAACCATTCGCGATATTGTGATGTTTGCCAGGAACAGCTGAGGTTAACATGCCCGTCCTTCAGCTCGTTAACCATTTGCGAGAGAACTTCGAATAAATTCTTGCTGGACATTTCGGGCGTAATGCGCTGGCTATATTCCTGATATACTTTATTCCAGTCCAGCCCATATTCTTCGTGTTTGTAGTCCAAGAAACAATATTGCTGGTCAATGATTGTCCAAAGTGCTTCAAAATTACCGTAAGGGGTGTTTTCGAATACATCTTCTTTTACGCACGATGTCAATAGCGCGGCCAACAGAAAACTGCATACGAAGAAGTTCCTGATTTTATGACTGAATCTTTGTAGCATATTAAAAAGGAGTTGAATAAGGAGACAAATGAACCTTGTTATTACTCTTCTTCATATAGAAGGTTTTTACAAAGCCTATTAAGAAAGAGTGAGTAAAAGTATGGCTCTTTAGGTTGTTTACGTTTGCCTGTAGCAAATCGCACTGATATCCGGTACGGAGCGTAAATTTCCGGATAGGAATATCTACCGTGAACAATTGCTTTAAGCTAGGCTGATTATGCAAGGATGTGAACAAGACATTCCTTCCACCATGTTTTAGCGAGAAGATTTCGTAATAAGACTCTCCATATTCAGGTGAAAACATGATACCCATGAATGGAGCATTGACTTGATAACGCAGCGTCAGCGGAAAATCCTTGATACTGATTTTATAGATAGCCATGGCTGAGGCCATCAGGTTAAAATAAGCTTTGGCCTGAGCTGGATTATTGGAGTTCCGGCTGTTATATAAAAAACCGATATTTAAATCGGTGGCAGGGCCTACCAGAATCTTCAATGCAGGCGATACTAGGAACTGATAATGCAGTGCATAACTCCAGTTGACCAGCCCGTATAGCATTGTGCCGGTTTTTGCCAGATTATCGGCATAAGAAATATTGGCTTGCAGCCAGTTCTGTGCAGAGATACGCCCATCCATCCATTGAGTGAGCCGCATATTTTCCCGGATAATTCTGATATCCGGTCCTTTATATTCTATCGGTGAAAGATAGGTATCCAGAATACGGCTTTGCCCAACCCCAATCATGGTAGAACGCACGGTATAAGGATGAGTATCTGACTCTTGCGCTCCTATTAATACGGGCACAAGAATCAGAAAGAATAGTATAACAATGTGAGTATATTTTTTCATGTTATGCTTCAAAAAGATTCATCTGGCCATTTTCTTCGGTTGGTTGCACCATTTCGTCCTGCTCTTCAGCGTCCTGTGCCTGATTATCCGGTTTTTCTTCATGGCGTGTAGGCTCCAGTTCCTGTATGGACTCAACGTCAAAAGTTGTCAGGCGTTTACCTTTTGCCTTGTAACTTTTTGTACCGATAAAGTCGGCTGCTTCAATTACCAGTGCTTCTCTGAAGCTGTCTTTTCCACCGAAATTAACCTGTAGTCTCGGGTATGCTTCATCAGTAAGCAGAATCAGTCGGTTGTTTTTGTTTTCTCCCAGGTAATTCTGCTTTTTGGCACTTTGTTCGAAGGTGAACCGTTTGATATACGGATACCCCTGCTGGTCCTCATCGTACAGCACGGCAGTCCAAACCTTATCCGGATCAAATTTTTCAATTTGGCGGATTCCCGGATCATAGTGATTGTTCAAGTCAAAGTCGGTGGTATAGAATTCACCGTTCTCCTGTATAATCAGGATGCTTTCATCACTATGGAATTCGTCCAGATAGTTGCCTCTGCCATCGTAGTTCAGTCGGAGTACATCAGGATCGAACCAGACCTTTCTTCCTCCCAGTGTAGATCCGCCACGCTGTTTAAGTGTAATCTTGTGTACTTCGTATTTGGTAAGCAGGTTACCCATCGACTGACGTCCTTTGATGTTTATATCGCTGAAGTCTTTTTCAAAAATCAGCTTTTTGATTCTAGGGTTCGGCCGTAAGGTTACCTTGATGATTTCTGCTTCGCCGTTCGGGTTTGCCGTGAAATAAACAATCTTCGAGCCTGGGTTTCCTTGTGTCACATCATATTCCCTGTCGCGAGTCATAGAGGTGATGTTGAAACGCTTGATATAGTGGAAGCCCTCTTTACCGTCGCGGTAAATCACATTGTAGATTGTTCGCTTGTCGTTCTTTTTGAAGACGTTGACATACAACACGTTTTTACCGACAAACATCTTGTCTTGTACGCGTACAATCTTGTATTTTCCGTCTTTGTAGAAAATCACAATGTCGTCAATATCCGAGCAGTTACAGATAAACTCATCTTTTTTCAAGCCGGTACCGATAAATCCATCCTCACGATTGATATATAATTTTTCGTTCGCTTCAGCAACCTTCGTAGCCACGATGGTATCAAAACTGCGTATTTCAGTCCGTCGTGGGTAGTCTTTCCCGTATTTGTCTTTCAGCGACTGGTACCAGCTGATGGTATAGTCCACAATATGAGCAAGCTTGTCGTCTATTTCCTTTATCTCTTCCTTCAGGCGGGCAATGTATTCATCGGCTTTATCCTTGTTGAATTTCAAGATACGTGCCATTTTTATTTCCATCAACTTCAGAATATCCTCCTTGGAAACTTCGCGCACAAACTGTGGGTAGTAAGGAGTCAGCCTCATGTCGATATGTTCACAGGCTACATCCATTGACTCTGCCTGCTCAAACTGTTTGTCCTTATAGATCCGTTCTTCGATGAAAATCTTTTCAAGCGATGCAAAATGCAGCGTTTCAAGCGTTTCTGCCCGTTGGATATTTAGTTCCTGCCGCAGTAACGAAAGTGTATTGTCGGCCGACTTTTTCAAGACTGCACTTACATTCAGGAAGTGAGGCTTCTTTTCGTCGATTACACAGCAGTTGGGTGATATATTTACTTCACAGTCAGTAAAGGCATACAGTGCATCCAGTGTTTTGTCCGACGATGTTCCCGGTGATAAGTGTACCAGAATCTCTACCTTGTCTGCTGTATTGTCATCCACTTTCCGGATTTTAATTTTCCCTTTTTCCAGCGCTTTAAGAATAGAGTCAATCAGTGAGGACGTTGTTTTCCCGTAAGGAATTTCACTGATGCAAAGCGTTTTGTTGTCCAGTTTCGTTATTTTGGCACGTACACGTACCAGTCCGCCACGCTCTCCATCGTTGTAGCGCGATACATCAATCGAACCACCCGTCTGGAAGTCCGGATACAGATGAAACTCTTCGCCTTTTAAGTAGGCAATAGAAGCATCACACAACTCGTTGAAGTTATGCGGTAATATTTTCGATGACAATCCTACGGCAATACCTTCTACTCCCTGAGCGAGGAGGAGTGGAAATTTTACGGGTAAAGTGATAGGCTCTTTGTTTCTTCCATCGTAGGATGATTGCCATTCGGTTGTTTTCGGGTTGAAAACTACGTCCAGCGCAAACTTGGAAAGACGCGCTTCGATGTATCGGGGAGCTGCAGCGCTGTCGCCTGTAAGAATATTTCCCCAGTTTCCCTGGCAGTCAATAAGTAAGTCCTTTTGTCCAAGCTGTACCAATGCATCTCCGATAGAAGCATCACCATGCGGATGGAACTGCATGGTATGTCCTACAATGTTAGCCACTTTATTGTAACGTCCGTCATCCAGTCTTTTCATCGAGTGAAGAATACGGCGTTGTACGGGTTTCAGTCCGTCGTTGATATGCGGAACGGCACGTTCTAGGATTACATATGATGCATAATCCAGAAACCAGTTCTGGTACATGCCGCTTAGTTGATGTTTAACTGCTTCGTCCTTGCTGTTTACCGGTTTATAGTCCGAGTGTTCTTCTTTGTCAAATTTTTCTTCGCTCATACATTAATATAATATAGGGACAAAATTACGAAAATCTTTTGAACGTCAGCGCATGACGTTTGTAAAATCAATTCATTTTCTGAATGATTTTAGTATAGGTACTGTTAGCGGGATAGCCAGCAGAAAAGAGCATAAATCGGCTGCAGCCTGACACATCTCAACACCTTGCAGTCCTAAAAAATAGGGCAGAATCAGGATGAAAGGGATAAAGAACAATCCTTGGCGTGCCGAGGATAAAATAACAGCCTGCACAGGTTTGCGTATGGTTTGTAACAGCATGTTACACAAAATAACCCAGGCACCCAACGGCAGGGTAATGAGCTGCCAGCGTAAGGCACGGGCACCTATTTCGATTACATGTATGTCGTCTTTACGGAACCAGGTTACTATTTCAGGAGCATAAATATATCCAATTATGGAGCAAAGCGTCAGGAAGACAATTCCGGTTTTTACGCAGTACCAAAATCCTTCGCGTACTCTCCGGTAAAATCCTGCTCCATAATTGAAACCGCAGACTGGCTGGAATCCTTGTCCGAAACCAATGACAAACGAGTTTATGAACATGCAGATACGTGTGACAATCGACATGCCTGCAATAGCAGCATCGCCATATACACCTGCCGAAACGTTGAGCAGAATGGTGGCCAGACTGGCCAGTCCCTGCCGGCATAGGGAGGGACTTCCACCGTAAACAATTTCTTTCAGTAAGGCCGGAGTAGGGGAAAAGTGTTTAAACCGGATACGGATGTTTGTTCCTCTGCTGTCCAGATACAGCAATAACAGGAAACTGCAAACCTGGCTGGCCAGTGTGGCAATGGCAGCTCCCTTGATACCCATATCGAATGTAAAAATAAGAAGTGGGTCTAAAGCTATGTTCAGAATTGCTCCCAGTCCGATACCGAACATGGCATAGATGGCATTCCCCTGAAAACGCATCTGGTTATTCAGTACCAGCGACGAGGCCATGAAAGGAGCTCCCAGTAGGATAATACCCAGATAAGTTTCTGTATAGGGCTGTATTGTGGGAGTTGAACCCAGCATGCTGGAAATGGGAGTAAGAAAAAACAGCCCAATGACGGTTACTGCTATACCTACCAGGAATGCACAGAAAAAACCGGTCGCTGCCATTTTTTCGGCATTTTCGTAGTCCTGTGCTCCCAGACGGCGCGAAATATAATTTCCGGAACCGTGGCCGCAGAAAAAGCCCAGGGCCTGAATGATAGCCATCACAGAAAAGGAAATTCCCACAGCTGCAGTCGACTGTGTGTTTATCTGGCCCACAAAATAAGTATCGGCCATGACATAAAAAGAAGTGATGAGCATGCTGATAATGGTGGGTATGGCCAGTTTCCTGATCAGACTTGGAACAGGAGCGGTAGTCATCAAGGTAAATTTTGATTTCTGGTTTGTATTCATCGGCATACAATTTTAGAAAGCGGAATATCCTACAAAATTAGAAAAAAAACAGCATATATGTTTCCCGAGGTTTCGTTAATGCCTGAAACATAAGATAAATTAATATAGATACATGGCATTTTAGTGAAGAAATCCCTATCTTTGCAACTTGATAATTTGTTGGAACAAAGAAGAAAATCAAAATATTAGAAAGAAAATGGCACAAGAAGACGTTTTTAAGAAACTGGTTTCGCACTGTAAAGAGTATGGATTTGTATTTCCCTCAAGTGAGATTTACGATGGTTTGGGTGCAGTATACGACTATGGTCAGATGGGTGTGGAGTTGAAAAACAATATCAAGCAATATTGGTGGCAGAGCATGGTGCTGCTGCACGAAAACATTGTAGGTATTGATTCTGCAATCTTTATGCATCCTACTATTTGGAAAGCTTCAGGACACGTTGACGCATTTAATGATCCGTTGATTGATAACCGCGATTCGAAAAAACGTTATCGCGCAGATGTCCTGATTGAAGATCAGCTGGCTAAATACGATGAAAAAATAGAAAAAGAAGTAGCTAAGGCTGCCAAACGTTTTGGCGATGCTTTCGATGAGGCTCAGTTCCGCAGTACGAATGCACGTGTTTTGGAACATCAGGCTAAACGTGACGCTTTGCACGAACGTTTTGCAAAAGCCATGAATGCTAACGACCTGAACGAATTGCGTCAGATCATTATTGACGAAGAAATCGTTTGTCCTATCTCTGGAACGAAGAACTGGACTGAAGTACGTCAGTTCAACCTGATGTTCTCTACCGAAATGGGTTCTACTGCCGATGGCTCTATGAAAGTATATCTTCGTCCGGAAACCGCTCAAGGTATTTTTGTAAACTACCTGAATGTACAGAAAACCGGTCGTATGAAAATTCCGTTTGGTATCGCTCAGATTGGTAAAGCGTTCCGTAACGAAATTGTTGCACGTCAGTTTATTTTCCGTATGCGTGAATTCGAACAGATGGAAATGCAGTTCTTCGTTAAGCCGGGAACAGAACTGGAGTGGTTTAAAAAATGGAAAGAAACTCGTTTAAAATGGCACGAAGCTTTGGGATTCGGTGAAGACCACTACCGTTATCACGATCACGAGAAACTGGCTCACTATGCCAATGCTGCAACCGACATCGAATTCTTGATGCCGTTCGGATTTAAGGAAGTTGAAGGTATTCACAGCCGTACCAACTTTGACTTGAGCCAGCACGAAAAATTCTCTGGAAAGAGCATCAAATACTTCGATCCGGAAATCAACGAAAGCTACACTCCGTACGTTATCGAAACTTCAATTGGTGTGGACCGTATGTTCCTCAGCATCATGAGTGCTTCTTACTGCGAAGAAAAACTGGAGAACGGCGAAACTCGTGTTGTGCTGAAATTGCCTGCAGCTCTGGCTCCTGTCAAACTGGCTATTATGCCATTGGTTAAGAAAGATGGTCTGCCAGAAAAAGCACGTGAAATCATGAACGACCTGAAGTTCCACTTCCACTGTCAGTACGACGAAAAAGACTCTATCGGTAAACGTTATCGTCGTCAGGATGCTATCGGTACTCCGTACTGTATCACAGTAGACCATCAGACATTGGAGGACAATTGTGTAACACTGCGTAACCGTGATACCATGGAGCAGGTTCGTGTACCAATTGCAGAACTGAACAATATCATCGCCGACAAGGTAAGTATAACAAGTCTGTTGAAGACATTGCAATAATTTAATTTGAACACATGAATAAAAATTCTCTTTGGTTAATGATTCTTATGCTCACTGCTTCTTTGGGCTTTACTGCCTGTAGTGAAGAAAGCGGGGTAGAGGATCCGTATGCAAACTGGGAAGAGCGTAACCAGCACTATATCGATTCGATAGCTGATGTTGCCAAGCAAAATCCCGGTGAATGGAAAATAATCCGTAACTATAAGTATCAGCCTGATGATAACAATCTGGATGCTAATCTGAGCTCACAGTTTGATGTAAACGATTATGTTTATGCAAAGATTCTGGCCAGTGCTCCGGCTGAGTCAACGGTAAGTCCTTTGTTTCAGGATACTGTTTATGTGCATTACCGTGGTAAAATGATAAACGGTACTGTTTTCGATCAGAGTTTTTATACAGATGAACTAGATTTGGAAACAGCACAGCCAACTTCGTTTGCTGTAAATGGAGTGATAAATGGTTGGACAACAGTGTTGCAACAGATGAAAGTGGGCGACCGTTGGGAAGTTTATATTCCTTCTGATTTAGGATATGGTATGAATCCTCCTTCATCTTCAATAGTTCGGACTAATTCAGCACTGATTTTTGATGTGACATTGGTGAAAATAGTTCATCCGAAAGGTATAGAACCCTTTGCTGTGGCATTGAAGAAGGAATAAAAAAACAAAGAGATATTTTATATCGTATTGGCTGGTCTGTCTTTGGGCAGGCCAGCTTTTTTATTTTTGTTACTGTGTCTTTTCCTTATCATTGCAAAGACCAACTTACGTTACAGCAATGCCTGGTGTTTATCTCAAAAAAGACCAATGTTTGTTTCATGTGTGATGCAGTTGGAATTCACGGACATAATAAAAACTGCGGCAGACGACTATGATGTAGCATAGTATTTGGACTTTCAGACAAGATATTTATTTTATATGTGTATATTTGCAGAAATCATAAAAAATAAAATCGCTATGAAAGGTATCGTATTGGCTGGAGGGTCAGGAACCCGTCTGTATCCTATAACAAAAGGTGTGTCCAAGCAGTTGCTTCCGGTGTTTGACAAGCCTATGATTTATTATCCTATTTCTGTGCTGATGTTGGCCGGAATACGGGATATACTGATTATTTCTACACCGCAGGATTTGCCTTCATTCCGTCGTTTGCTGGGAGATGGCAGCGATTATGGCTTACATCTGGAATATGCAGAACAGCCTTCTCCCGATGGCTTGGCGCAAGCTTTTATCATTGGCCAAGAATTTATTGGCGATGAGGCTGCCTGTCTGGTTTTAGGAGATAATATTTTCCACGGGAACAGCTTTACGGTAATGCTGAAAGAAGCTGTCCGTGCAGCCGAACAGGAAGGAAAAGCTACCGTGTTTGGTTATTGGGTAAGCGATCCTGAACGCTATGGGGTAGCCGAATTTGATGCAGAGGGCAACTGCCTTTCTATTGAAGAGAAGCCCGAACATCCTAAATCAAATTATGCGGTGACCGGACTGTATTTTTATCCCAATAAAGTAGTGGAGATAGCAAAACATATCCGTCCGTCGGCGCGTGGCGAGCTGGAGATTACTTCTGTCAATCAGGAATTTCTGAATATGGGACAGCTCAAAGTGCAGACTTTAGGACGTGGTTTTGCCTGGTTGGACACCGGAACGCATGATTCGCTGGCAGAAGCAAGTACTTATATTGAGGTCATAGAGAAAAGACAAGGACTGAAAGTGGCTTGTCTGGAGGGCATTGCATTACGTCAGGGATGGATAACCCCTGAAAAGATGAAACAACTGGCTCAGCCAATGTTGAAAAACCAGTATGGCCAGTATCTGCTGAAAGTGATTAAAGAATTAAATTTAGAATAAATGGAAGTAATAAAAACGGAGTTAGAGGGTGTCGTAATTTTAGAACCCCGTCTGTTTAAGGATGATAGAGGGTATTTTTTCGAATCATTTTCCCAGCGGGAGTTCGATGAGAAAGTCCGTCCGGTGAAATTTGTGCAGGACAATGAAAGTAAGTCGGTTTACGGCGTATTGCGTGGGTTGCATTTTCAGAAACCGCCTTTTGCGCAAAGCAAACTGGTGCGTGTGATTCAGGGAGCAGTGCTCGATGTAGCTGTGGATATACGGGTAGGGTCGCCTACATACGGTAAGCATGTAGCTGTAGAGTTGACAGCAGAGAATCATCGTCAGCTGTTCATTCCTCGTGGTTTTGCCCATGGATTCAGTGTACTGACAGATGAAGTGGTGTTTCAGTATAAATGCGATAATTTCTATGCGCCTCAAAGTGAGGGAGCTATTGCCTGGAACGACCCGGCTTTAGGAATAGACTGGCGAATTCCCGAAGCTTCGGTTATTTTGTCCGAGAAAGACAAACACCATCCGTTGCTGAAAGACTTGCCCGAAACATTTTATTATTCGGAAAATTTGTATCAAGAATAGTTATAAAAAAAACTTGGCTCATAAGGGCCAAGTTTTTTTATGCAGATATGGAAGTGTTTTTTCTTATCCGATGTTTTTAACCTTAATCAGGTATTCAGCAATCTGAACGGCATTCAGTGCAGCACCTTTCTTAATCTGGTCACCTACAATCCAGAAAGTCAGACCGTTTTCGTTAGCCAAATCCTTACGGATACGACCTACATAAACAGGGTCTTTACCGGCAAGGAACAAAGGCATCGGGTATTCTTTCTTTTCAGGGTTATCCATCAATACCAGACCTTCACCGTTGGCAAAAGCTTCTCTTGCTTCTTCAGGAGTAACAGGGCGTTCTGTTTCTACCCAAATGCTTTCAGAGTGAGAACGCAAAGCCGGAACACGTACACAAGTAGCACTTACCTGAACATCCGAGTGCATGATTTTACGTGTTTCGTTATACATCTTCATTTCTTCTTTTGTGTATCCGTTGTCAGTAAATACATCAATCTGAGGAATCAGGTTGAAGGCCAGCTGATAAGCAAATTTTTCTACAGTTACAGGTTCGTTGGCCAATACTTGTCTGTACTGTTCGTACAATTCCTGCATAGCAGCAGCACCTGCACCACTGGCAGCCTGATAAGTAGATACGTGAACACGTTTGATGTGTGAAAGCTGTTCGATAGCTTTCAGGGCCACTACCATCTGTATGGTTGTACAGTTAGGGTTGGCGATGATACCTCTCGGACGGTTCAAGGCATCTTCGGCATTTACTTCAGGAACAACCAAGGGAACATCATTTTCCATACGGAATGCGCTTGAGTTGTCAATCATTACTGCACCATACTTTGTAATGGTTTCTGCAAATTCTTTAGAAGTTCCAGCACCGGCTGAAGTAAAGGCAATATCTACTCCTTTAAAGTCATCGTTGTGCTGCAGAAGTTTGACCTCGATTTCTTTACCGCGGAATGTGTACTTTGTACCGGCACTGCGCTGAGAACCGAACAATAATAATTCATCGATAGGGAAATTTCTTTCATCGAGCACACGCAGAAATTCTTGTCCCACGGCTCCGCTCGCTCCAACAATTGCTACTTTCATTTTTTATAAAATACTTTATGTTAATGTATAAACTTTCTTTTCGCTGCAAAAATAAAACATTTTGTGATACGAATCTGATTAAAACAAAGTTTTTTCTTAAATTTGTCTCTTAGATGCAAGAATATACTATTTTTATTATATGAAAGAATATTTATTGAGCCTTATGGACTTTGATGTCCATTTGCCGGTGACCGACCCTACATGGGTTTTCTTTCTGGTACTGGTAATCATTTTGTTTGCTCCAATGATATTGGGCAAGTTGCGCATACCCCATATCATCGGTATGATTCTGGCCGGTGTAGTGGTAGGCGAATACGGTTTCAATATCCTGGAACGCGACAGCAGTTTCGAATTGTTTGGTAAAGTCGGTTTGCTGTATATCATGTTTCTGGCTGGTCTGGAGATGGATATGGATGATTTCAAAAAAAACCGGACGAAGGGGCTCGTGTTTGGGTTGTGGACATTTATCATCCCAATGGGGTTAGGTATATGGAGCAGTATGGCTTTGTTGGATTACAGCGTGGTCACGGCTGTACTGCTGTCGAGTATGTATGCCAGCCATACGTTGATAGCTTATCCGATAATCAGCCGTTACGGTCTTACCCGGAACAGTAGTGTCAGTATTACCATCGGAGGTACGGCGGTTACCGTTGTACTGGCGTTGGCTGTGCTGGCAGTGATAGGGGGAATGTATAAGGGTGATGAGGTGAACAGCCTTTACTGGATATTGCTGGTAGTAAAAGTAACTTTGCTATGCTTGCTGATTATATTTTTGATGCCTCGCCTGTGCCGCTGGTTCTTCCGCACTTACGACGATAACGTCATGCAGTTTGTCTTTGTGCTGTCTATGGTCTTTTTAGGTGCCGGACTGATGGAACTGGTAGGTATGGAAGGTATTTTGGGCGCTTTCCTGGCCGGTCTGGTTCTGAACCGCTTTGTGCCTCATGTATCTCCTTTGATGAACCGTCTGGAGTTTGTCGGCAATGCACTGTTTATACCTTATTTCCTGATAGGTGTAGGTATGATTATTGACATTCGCTGTCTGTTTACGGAAGGGGAAGCCCTGAAAGTTGCTGTTGTCATGACGGTGGTTGCAACCTTGAGTAAATGGCTGGCGGCCTGGATAACCCAGAAAACATATAAGATGCATCCGGCTGAGGGAGAGCTTATTTTTGGCTTGAGCAATGCACAGGCTGCCGCTACGTTGGCTGCTGTTCTGATAGGTCATAATATTATTCTGGAAGATGGCAGCAGACTGCTGAATGATGATGTGCTGAATGGTACTGTAATCATGATTTTGTTTACTTGCATCATCAGTTCTGTCTTTACGGAGCGGGCTGCACGCAAGCTTGTAACGATTGAACACGACTCTTCTTCTATGGATAAAGATACAAAGAAGAAAGAACGGATTCTTATTTCAGTGGCAAACCCTGAAACCATAGAAGGGCTGGTAGATATTGCGTTGATGCTGAAAAATCCGAAGCAGGGGAAAGAGCTTACTGCCTTGAGTGTGATTAATGATAACAATGCTTCCGAAAAGAAAGAGAATCTGGCCAAGCGCAATCTGGAAAAAACATCCATGATTGGGGCTGCTTCGGATACGACTGTTCACACAGTCTTGCGCTACGATTTGAACATTGCTCAGGGAATCATTCATACCATAAAAGAGCATGATATCACCGATTTGGTAATTGGATTGCACCGGAAAGTGAACCTAATGGATTCTTTCCTTGGAAATATGACGGAAAGTCTTTTAAAAGGTACATACCGGCAGATTATGATTACCAAGTTGCTGATGCCGCCCAATACCTTGCGTCGTATTGTTGTCGCTGTACCGGCACAGGCTGAGTATGAAGTCGGTTTTGCCAAATGGGTGTCTCAGTTAAGCCGGTTGAGCCGGATACTGGGTTGCCGCTCACACTTTTTTGGAACGGAAGAAACACTGAAATATATCCGTAGAGTGATTCAGAAAGAAGAGTCGGGCACAGCTACAGAGTTCTCTCCGCTCGACGATTGGGAAGATTTGCTGCTGCTGACCGGACAGGTGAGCTACGACCATCTGCTGGTAATTGTTTCAGCACGAAAAGGTTCTATATCTTATCAGCCTTCTTTCGAAAAATTGCCGGCACAGATAACCCGATATTTTTCAAATAACAGTTTGATGTTGCTCTATCCGGACCAGTTGGGCGACCCGCAGGATTTGATTACCTTTACCGAGCCACGACATACCGTGGATTCGAAGACTTACGAGGCTGTTTCTAAACGAATTTACAAGTGGTTTAAAAATGACAAAGATTGACGATTGCTATGCCTGGCAAGAACGCACAGAGCTATTGCTGGGAGAAGATAAGATGCAACGGTTGCGTAAAGCGCACGTGCTGGTGGTTGGCTTAGGAGGAGTAGGAGCTTATGCAGCCGAAATGATTTGCCGGGCCGGAGCAGGCGAAATGACCATTATTGATGCCGATACTGTGCAACCCAGTAACATCAACCGGCAGTTGCCTGCTACGCATGCAACGATTGGCCGTGCCAAGGTCGAAGTGCTGGCCGAACGTTTTCGGGATATCAATCCGGAGGTAAAGCTGCATGTAAAGGCAGAGTACCTGAAGGATGACATGATACCGGAATTGCTGGACGGCAGTCATTTCGATTTTATAGTAGATGCCATAGATACCGTTGCGCCCAAATGTTATCTCATCTATCATGCCTTGCAGCGCCGTCTGCCCATTATCAGTAGTATGGGGGCAGGAGCTAAAAAAGATATCACGCAAGTCCGTTTTGCCGATTTATGGGAAACCTACCATTGCGGCTTGAGCAAGGCTGTGCGCAAGCGGCTGCAGAAATTGGGTATGAAGCGCCATTTGCCTGTAGTTTTCAGTACGGAACAAGCCGATGCCAACGCTGTTATTCTGGTAGATAATGAGCAAAATAAAAAATCGACGGCTGGGACGATAAGCTATATGCCGGCTGTTTTCGGTTGCTATTTGGCCGAGTATGTACTTCGCAAATTATAGATTTATGATACAGTTAAGTGGAATAACTAAAAGTTTTGGAGCATTGCAGGTTTTGCGTGGTGTAGATCTGTGTGTCAATAAGGGAGAGGTGGTCAGTATCGTAGGACCCAGCGGGGCAGGAAAGACAACCTTGCTGCAGATTATGGGTACGCTGGACCGGCCGGATAGCGGGCGTATCCTGCTCAATGGCACTGATGTGAGTCTGCTGAAGGAGAAAGAACTGGCCGCATTCCGTAATCAGCAGATTGGCTTTGTTTTTCAGTTTCATCAGTTGCTTCCGGAGTTTACAGCTCTTGAAAACGTAATGATACCTGCATTTATCCGTGGCGATGGCAGTGGAAAAGCCAAGACACGTGCTCTGGAACTGTTGCAGATGCTGGGACTGGCAGATCGTGCCAGACATAAGCCAGCCGAAATGTCGGGAGGTGAAAAGCAGCGTGTGGCAGTGGCCCGTGCCTTGATGAATCATCCTTGCGTGGTTTTGGCCGATGAACCTTCGGGAAGTTTGGATACTCAGAATAAGGAAGAATTGCATCGTCTGTTTTTTGATTTGCGTGACAAGCTGGAGCAAACTTTTGTAATTGTTACGCACGATGAATCACTGGCAGCCCAGACTGATCGTACAATACATATGGTAGACGGACTTATCGTATAAGTCCGTCTTATTTTTTTTCGGTTGTCGGTATAGCGGTTTCGTCCTTTAAATATTCCGTTTCATCTTTTTTCTTATTGTTCGCTGGGGGCAAAGAGCGTACTTTTGGTCCGAAAGTTATTAAAATAAGAAAAAAGGAACATGAAGATTGTTTTAGTATTATTATCACTACCGTTTTTCCTCTTTGCCTGTAGTGAAGCACCTTCGTCGGAGAAACTCTTGCCGGCAGTGAAGGTCGTAAAAGTTGGAACGCTTGAAAACTCCTGTACGCAGGAGCGTAATTTCAGTTTTATAGCCGAACCTTACCGGACAACCTCCCTTTCATTCCGTGTAGGAGGACCCGTTTGTACGTTTACAGCTCAAAATGGACAGTTTTTTAAAAAAGGTGAACTCATTGCTGCTATTGATAACCGTGATTTTGTGATACGGAAAGAACGTGCAGAAGCTGTACTTGCCCATGCAGAATCAGAATATCGGCGCATTCATAATCTGTATCAGCGGAATAATGTTTCGGCTGCCAGTTATGAAAAAGCGAAGGCTGATTATGAGAAAGCTAGAGCTGATTATCGGGATGCAGAAAATGCATTGGCTGATACGCGTCTGACAGCACCTTTTGACGGTTATGTACAAGAAGTTCACATCGAACGTTTTCAAGATGTAAAGCCTTCAGCTCCTGTTGTTACATTCATTGATATTTCTTTATTGAAGGCAGAGGTATACGTACCCGAAGCGTTGGCTGTATCGTTGAAAAATGATTCAGAGAAAGCGTGTACACTTTCGTTTGAGTCTTTATCGGGCAAGACGTTTGCTCCACTTCGTACCTACTTAACACACAGCACAACAAACAACAATATATCTTACTTATTTACAGCTGTTATTGAAAACAAGGATTATAACTTGTTTGGGGGAATGGCCGGTAGTCTGTCTTTTTCATTTGCACCTCTTGATACGTTATCTTTATCTAAGGCCATCCCCCAAACAGCTGTATGTCATTCTGCAGAGTCTGGTTCTTATGTGTGGAAAATCGATGCCGACTCCGTTGCTCATCGGGTTCCTGTGATTTTGGGAGATTTACATGACAATAATCAGGTGGAAATCGTGTCTGGAATTGACAAGGGAGATTATATCGCAGTTACTTCGATGTCTAATTTGAAAGAGAGCCAAAGAATTCGTTTGCTTAATTAACAATAAAGGATGAAGACTTATGAAGAGTAATATGTCGATTTTCTTTTTAAAGAACAGAGCATTAAGCTGGCTTTTATTGATTCTGATATTGGCAGGCGGTTTTTATTCCTATCTGAAGATGGGAAAACTGGAGGATGCTCCCTTTACGATAAAACAGGCGGTTGTTACTACGGCCTATCCCGGTGCATCTCCTCTTGAGGTACAGCAGCAAGTGACTGATGTACTGGAGGAGTCTATACAATCTCTGGGAGAACTGTATTATCTGAAATCGGAAAATCGGGTTGGCTTGTCCAAAATAACCGTATATGTAAAAAAAGAAATTCGTGTCGATGCCATGCAGCAGCTGTGGGATAAACTGCGCAGAAAGGTGAATGACGTACAGAACAAATTGCCCGAAGGAGCTGGTCCGTCGGTGGTAAATGATGATTTTGGAGATGTACTGGGTGTGTTCTATGGCTTGCAGGGAAACGGAGTTTCCTGGCGGGAACTGGAAGAGCAGGCAAAGCTGATAAAAAATGAATTCCTGAACATTCAGGATGTTGCTAAAGTAGAAGTCTTTGGTGTACAGTCTCGTACAATTGAAGTGAATGTTCAGCCGTCTTTGTTTTCGCAGACAGGGACTACTATGGGGGATATCGTGGCTGCTTTCCAGAAACAGAATAAAATTACAGATGCAGGAGCCATTGAAACCCGTGATAACAGGTTGCGTATTGAAACAACGGGATCTTTTTCTAATCTGGATGAAATCGAGAATTTAACGATAACTTCTCGTTCCGGCGAAAACTTTCGTTTGGGAGATATTGCGGTACTTTCGGAATCGTATGTACGGCCTGAAAGAAATAAAATGAAGGTAGACAATGTTCCTGCATTGGGTATTGCCATTTCGACGGTGGCAGATGTATTATTCGTATTGAGCCCTATTTTAATAATAAAATGCTGATTAGTGTAAAACCACATTTTGAAGGTCAGATTTTTATCAGTAAAGAAAAGGTGTCTATGTTAAAAATATGGTTAAACTTTTAAGGACTGCTTCTCATTCTTTTTGAAAACACATTTATTCAGTGTAACTTTACATGAATTACATGTGTATTGGATTTTTACTAAACCTCTTAATTATGACAAGAAAAAAAGAATTTGTTATGCTTTTGTTGTCATGGGTTATATGTTCTATTGTTGTTACAGCAAAAGCGCAGACCGTAGATAAAGATGCTATGACAGACTTCTTATGTAAGGAGTTAGTGCAGGGAATGGAAATGGATAGTATTACTGCTGATAAATTTATCCCTTTGTATCGTCGGAATCGGGCAGAACTGAATATTGCAAAGAAAGCTATTCAAACAAGGATTGAGGAGAATGGTGGTAGGGAAACGATGGATTACCATCAGGCTAGTAAAGTACAACAGCTTATTGAGGATATTCAAAATAAATATAATAAAGAGTTTTCTCAACTGTTTTCTTGCAGAGATGTTCTTAAACTAAGACATTTGGAATACCAGAAAGAAGTGGAATATATTCAGCATAATTCAAATTAGATGCGGTCATATGATAAAAAAAAGAGTCCTCAAGAAATTTTCTTAAGGACTTTTTTTATGGGATAAATAGATTAGTTTTGAGCCTGATGTACTGTAAGCTGTGGGAATGGGAATCCGATACCCTCTTTATTAAATGTAGCATAGACTGTTTTGTTAAAGTCGAAGACTACATCCCAGTAATCGCTTGTTTTAGCCCAGGCTCTAACTTTGATATCTACACTGCTAGCTGACAATGAAGATAATCCAATAAATGGAGCAGGATCTTTTAAAATACGTGGGTCAGCTTCGATCAGTCTCTCTAAAACGCTTTTAACTTTTTCATAATCTTCACCATACTCTACTCCAAATACCCATTCTGCACGACGGGTTTCTTGTTTATTGTAATTGGTGATAGCATTGCTGCTCAGAGAACCGTTGGGAACGTAAATGATACGGTTATCTACCATTCTAAGAATAGTATGGAATATTTGTATTTCCTGTACAGTTCCGCTTACTCCTGATTGTGCATCGATATAGTCGCCTACCTTGAATGGCTTGAACACCAAAATAATCAGACCACCTGCAAAGTTTGCCAGGTTACCTGACAATGCCATACCGATAGCAACACCGGCAGATGCAAGGATTGCAGCAAAACTGGTTGTTTCAACTCCTAATTTGGCAACGATTGCAAAAGCCAAAATCAGGTTGAGTAATAAACTGGTCAGACTTTTCAGGAAAGTTTGTACGCTAACTTCAAGTTTGCGACGTTCCAGAAGTTTGGATAAGAGTTTATTGAGCTGTTTAATGATGAAACGACCGATGACATAAATCAGAACAGCTCCTATTAGTCGTTGTCCTACATCAATTCCGAAGTCAAGCAGTCTCTCCAGAATCTTTTCTAAATTAAAATGTTGGGCTACTTGTGCAGCCAGGAAAGTAGAAATCATATACATTATTTTTTAGTTGGTAATTATTCAATTAATATTCCTTTTCCTTGGCGGATAATTTCAGGAACACCATTACAACAATTTACAATAGTAGAAGGTTCAATGCCTCCTATGCCTCCATTGATAATTAGGTCTACTTTTTCACCAAATTTTTCATCTATTAATTCTGGATCTGTGATATATTCAATGTCCTCATTGGGTGAATAAGGTAGGGTACTTGTCAGAATCGGAGCATCCAGTCTTTCACAAATCTCGCGTATGATAGCATTATCTGGGATACGGATACCGACTTCTTTCCTGTTTCTAAATATTTTAGGTAAGCGGCTGTCAGCATTTAATATAAACGTAAATGGTCCGGGGAGATTACGTTTCATCAGTTTGAATATGCTGTTTTCGATACGGGCATACTCGCTGATATTGCTAAGATCGTAACAGATAATGGACAGATTGTTCTTTTTAGGATCAATATTTTTAATCTTGCATATTTTTTCGATAGCTCTTTCTTTTAGAGCATGACAACCTATGGCATACATCGTATCGGTGGGATAGATGATAATCCCTCCGTCATTGAGGATATCTACGACTTGCTGTATGTCGTTGAAATTGTTGTTCTTTTCGTATAATTTCAGTAGCATTTGTTTTGATTTTTTGGTTATTGCAAATATACATTCTTCTTTGTCATTGTGTAATGAAGTTGATTTATTTCTTTCTTTTTTTTCGTAGTGTTTCTGCAATGCGATATTGAATTATTGCTTCTATTTCTTTTCCACTTGCACTTAAAGCATCACCGAAATATTGATGTGCACCTGCGTGTTGAGGCTTGATACTGGTTGCTTTATCCAAATCTGCAATAGCTCCTTCCAAATTATTCAGATACAAACGGAGACGCCCCCGATTATATACAGCTTTAAAATCCATAGGCCTGAGTTGTACAGCGTGATTCAGGCAAAACTCAGCTTCTTCCATCTCATCTTTATCGAACAAGGTTATTCCTTTTCTGACCCATGCATCCGTGAAATCGGGATAAAGTTCGATAGCCTTGTTGTAGTTGGCTAGTGCAGCTTTGGTGTCGTGAAACTTGGTTACACATTCATTTCCCATCAGATAATATTCTTGTGCATACTTTTCCAGATTCTTTTTGAAAGTGTTCATTTCTTCTTTCAGCTTGCTGTTTTCTTGTTTCAGTTTATTTATGATATGCAACTTTTTTCGGATGAACCGCTGATTGAGAGGTTTCTCTATATCGTAACGCAGGTGAATAGCTTTGAAGAAGATATTAAGGAATTTGTCAAAGTCGCCTTCATCGAAAGCTTGTATCGATGCAATGTATTCAATATCTGCCTGAGCCTGTTTCATTGCTCGTTCAACCGATTGCGGATTGTTGAAGCGCTTGGCAAATGTGATTATTTCCGGATTGATAAAAATATCCCCACGAGTGATTTCTTTTTTCAGCTGAATTCCTTCTAATGACGTGCATCGGCTTAAAGCTACATAAGTTTGACCGCCTGCAAACACGCCTCCGGTAAAGTCAATAGCTACTCGTCTGAATGTAAGACCTTGGCTTTTATGTACAGTAATGGCCCAGGCCAAGCGGATGGGATATTGTGTAAATGTTCCCAGTTCCTCTTCTTCAATCTTTTTCTCAGCTTCATTGTATTTGTAGCGAATGTTACTCCAACTTTCTCGTTGTACATTATACTCTTCACCACTTTCAGTAATGATATAAATGCAGCCATCAGGACTGATTTCGGATATAGTACCGATGGTTCCGTTTACCCACCGTTTTTCTTTATCGTTTTTTATAAAGATAATCTGGGCACCAGGTTTGACTATCAGTTCCATTTGGGTAGGAAGGCTGTTTTCGGGAAATTCTCCTTGAATATCTCCTTTCAATGTTACCGGTTGGTCAGGTAGAGCTTTCAACTTTTGTTCATTGATGTAGTCTACAGTATCTCTTTTGCTGGCTAATGTGATGTATAGTTCTGAATTGTCTTTTGATATTGGGGCATTATAACGGGTATTGAGCAGTTGCAGATCGGTTGCAGTGACCATATTGGTCCGGATATGGTCTAAAACACTTACAAATACTTTATCCGTTTGTCGGTATACTTTCGTTAATTCGATGGCAACCAGCTCCCAATGCTGAAAAACGCGTGCGGAAAAGAAAAAGGGAGTAGGGTAGAATCTGTTGATAATTTCGCGCTCATCTGTCTTTACGACAGGCTCCAATTGGTATATATCTCCTACCAGCAAAACTTGTTTGCCACCGAAAGGCTCTCTCATATTGTGAGAGTAGACTCTTAGTATACGATCTATAAAATCAATGACATCAGCTCTTACCATTGATATTTCATCAATGATCACCAATTCGATGTTTTTGATTAATTTTCTGTGCTCGGAGGAATACTTCAGCATTTCATGGAGCTTATTTCCTCTGAATTTAGGATCATCTGGCAAAAGAGGATGAAAAGGGAGTCGGAAAAAACTATGTAAGGTACTTCCTCCTGCATTGATGGCTGCAATGCCGGTAGGAGCCAGTACAACATATTTTTTTTTGATTGTACTGCATATGTACTTCAGAAAAGTCGACTTTCCTGTACCCGCTTTACCGGTAAGAAAAACAGACTGCCGGGTATATTGAATCAGCCTTAAAGCATTTTGGAATTCTTCGTTGTTGGTATCTATGGTTGGTTTTAACATGCAACTATATAAATGGAGTAATTAATGTTAGCGAATTTAATCAATATTTTTCATTATTGCATGTACCAATATGGATAAAAGAAAAAAGGCGGTTAATTTAACCGCCTTTTTCCTTTAGATAGAGACATCTCTATAATATTTTCAGCATTCTTTGTTATTGCTTTGCTCATAGAGCATTACATAACCCCAAATCATAGGATCTGCATTCGCAATTCTTCTAAAAATGTTTTTTACCTTTTTCATAATGTTACCCTTTCTTTTTTATTAACTATTAATACCTAAAAACAAACTAATTTATCCATTTTGTCGCTTCACGGCGAGATTGGATGATAAACCTTATTAAGTAATCTTTAGTTCTAGAACATTTTGTTTTTTGATTACACTGCAAAGATAAGGAGTATTTTAAATCAAAAGTATGTTTTATAGCATATAATTTAAAAACTATGGTTCTTATTGACGTATATCAAAAAAAGGGCTACTTTTTGTAAAAAACAAATTTTTATATCAGCAATTATTTAACCTGAATCTGTAGATTGCTGAGTTCTGTATCAGCATGTTTGGATGTCAAGTTGTGTTGTCTTACTGTTATAGTATGCGTTTTACTTCTTGTTATTTCAGGCAAAGAGAACACTTGTTTGTAAACAGTCTGTTCTTTTGCCGGGCGAAGCAAGTATCCGGTTTCCTTTTCGAAACGGTTGTACAGACGCAACAGTATTTGGTTTTTGCCTTTTTCCAATGGGAGTAAAACAAATTCTTTACGGAACTGGCACCGATATGGGTTCAGGTGTTTCATAATAGATTCTCCATTCAGGTAAACTTCTACACCATTACCGGCACCAATTTCCATTAATAGGTTCTGTGCTTTAGGTGATTCTACTTCTTGCATCAGGAAGTAGCTTTCCAGAATATTTGCCTGGAAATGACTTTCTTCTTTAGTACATTCTTGCCACTTGCCATTTCTTACAGGAGCTTGCTCCAAATCAACCTTCAGTGTAGAAGGTGCATCGAATAGTCCGCTGCCAGGACCGCAAAGATAGCGCTTGCCCCATATAGTTTGTGGATATGTCTGTAATGCAGATGCTTTTCCTGCATTCAGTTTTACAGTATATGTTTTACCGTCAACTGTAACGTCAACCTCTTTTCCAGCTTCCTGTTCTGTATAAATAAGTTCCAGGGCCTTAAAGTTGCGTTCTACATTCCAGGTATAGCTTACAGTGCTTCGGTAGTTGCTGTAATAATCGAAGCATGAATAACTGTAGTTTGGAGTTGCATTGCTTCTGTTAAGTAGTAAGCCTTTTACGCTCGCCATTGGTTGTGGCATAATGGGCTGGTCAAAATTCAAAGTTACCACTTCGATGTTTTGATCACTATAAGCTGTGGTAGGCAGGTAAACGATGATCTTATCACCTTTTTGTTTGGTTTCGGTATAGTTACCTTTAGCGCTTACTAGTTTTCGGTCTGGTATCGTTAATTCAATGATGTCTTTTTCCGGGCGTTTACCAGAAAGAATTAGGTTCAGCTCTGTTCCTTTTCTGGTAGTTGTACCCCAGTCAAACAATTCGCGGAATGGAGATGCTTCTGTTCCATAGATTGCATATCCATATTTTTTCAGCCAACCGCCTATGCCTTTCAGCACTTCTTTTTCAAAAGGAACAACAGAACCGTCACCTTTTGGGCCGATATTCAGCAAGAAGTTTCCTCCATGTGATACTACATTTATCAGACTGCGGAGTTTTTCCATAGTTTTTACATGCACATCGCCTCTTTCTTGCCATGAACGGTAACTCCATGTCTCGTCAAACATAGAAGCTGCAGTTTGCCATGCACTTTGCAGTACGCCTTCGGGATATTTGTTATCGGCCATAACGCTGAAGTCATATTGATCATTTCCCAATCGGCCGCTTACCATACAGTCCGGTTGAAGTTTATGTACAAGTTGGTATAATTCTTTACTCTGCTCAGGAGTATTTGAACCCATATCAAACCACAACTCTGAAATAGGACCGTAGTTTGTGAGCAATTCAGTAACTTGTGCTTTAGAGAACTTCTGATGTTGTGGTGTTACAAAGTCGCAATTGTGGCTGGAAATAGGATAAGCCTGTGGGAAGTGCCAGTCGATGATTGAGTAGTAAAGTCCCAAGCGTATACCACCACTTTGACAAGCATCTGCCAACTCTTTTACAAAGTCACGTTTAGCTGGTGTTGCATCGTATGAGTTATAGTCAGTTGTAGCTGTTTTAAACATGCAGAATCCATCGTGATGCTTGGTCGTAATGACGATAGATTTCATTCCGGCTTCTTTAGCCAGTGCTACAATTTCGTCTGCATTGAATTGAGTTGGGTTAAAACGTAGAGCTGTATCTCCATACCAGTCGCTGAATATTCCGGCAAATGATTGAATCTGTTCGCTGTATCCACGGGTTACCGGCTTTCCTTCCCAGACTCCTCCCAGTTCGGAATACAAGCCAAAATGAATAAACATCGAATACTTGCTTTGATGCCATCGCTCATAGGCCGCTTGCGAAATTTGAGCTTTGGCTTGAAGTACAGTTACACAGGTTAATAAAATAAGGAATAGTTTTTTCATGATATTGAATTTTTGTTTTCGAGAATTTACAAATATAGCCACTTCTTTTTATTTTTCATTTTTTTACTTAGGACTTTTTATGTAATTTCGCGGCTTAATTTAAAATATGTATAAAACAGATGAAAAAAGTATTAGTTTTATTAGGTGTAATGTGTTCACTGGTTACAGCAGCCGTTGCGCAGAATATTCAGTTACATTATGATTTGGGACGTGCTATGTATAACTCATTGGATAATCGTCCTTGGGTGACTACCACAGTAGAAATGTTTAAGGCAGATAAGTGGGGAAGCACTTATTTCTTTGTTGATATGGATTATACCAGTAAAGGAGTTGACTGTGCCTATTGGGAAATTGGCCGTGATTTAAAGTTTTGGGAAGCTCCAATTGCTGCGCATATAGAATATAATGGTGGTTTGAACTATATTAACAACGCTTATCTGGTAGGACCGAACTATTCATGGAACAGCGCAGATTTTTCAAAAGGCTTTACATTCAGTGCTATGTATAAGTATATTCAGAAAAATCCGGAACCCAATAGTTTCCAATTGACTGCAACTTGGTATTTGAACTTATGGAAGGGAAGATTTACATTCTCGGGCTTTGCTGATTTTTGGCGTGAAAAACATACCGATGCTAAAGGAAACAATCATAATTTGATTTTCATTTCCGAACCTCAGTTCTGGTTTAACTTGAATAAGTTCAAGCATGTTAATGAGAATCTGAATTTAAGCATCGGAAGCGAGTGGGAATTGTCTCAGAATTTTGCTGTTCGTGATGGCTTTTATTTCATCCCTACATTGGCAATGAAATGGACTTTTAATTAATCATATTTGTATTGTACAAAAAAAGACTCCTTATGCAATCAGCTCTTTTTGAAGGTTGTTAGCATAAGGAGTCTTTTCTTTATATCAACAATACTTATTTTTTCTTTTTCCGTCTTCTGCGTTTGCCATTTTGCAGTTGGCGATGTTTATATCGGATTATTTTCTTATAACCTACGTAGAAAGCCAGAAGACCGATAGTAAGCAGAATAATCAGTACCAGTCCGCCTCCCAAATTGTCTCCCTTTACGTGCGACCACATTTCCAGAACAGCTTCTGTGCGTTCACCCGAATCATGAATCATGGCGCATCTGGCAATGATGCTGCTGTCAGGGTATTGGATAGGGTCAATAGGAATCGACTTTGCTTCGGGACCGAAGAAGTAAGCCAAGTTACTGTATTGTTCAATCGTGGAATCAACTTGCGCTTCCAGAATTTCTGGAGTTGCTATGGCACTTACATAACCGGTTGTTTCCATATTGGCTAAAGCAACTTCCGGCTGGCAAAGGTAGTTGATGAAATAACTGGCAGCCTTGGGATTTTTGGCATATCGTGGTATTACCCATCCGTCAAACCATACATTGCTTCCTTCTACCGGAACCTCATACCCCAGCTCTACACCTACTGACGTTGCTTCTTCGATAGCCCATACTGCATCACCGCTCCAGGTCATGTTCAGATATGCCTTGTTCTTTGTCATCATTTCTTTTCCGAAATCAGCCTCCCAACCGGCAATGTTTGGTTTCATTTCTTTGAGCAACTTTTCTACCGTTGCGATAGCTTCGTCCGAATAGTTGTTCATTAAATCGCTGACACGAATTTTCCCATCTTTCAGTTCATCGCGGTGAGCATAAATAATGGCTGTGCCATAAGCATCACGGTAACTATCTTTCATGAGCAGTTTATTACGATAGCGGCTGTCCCACAATGAAGCCCATGTCTTTGCATCATTTAGTGGAACATATTTTTTGTTGTATAGAATACCGGCCGTTCCCCACATGTATCCGATGGCGTAATGTTCGGCCAGTTTCCCCGGTTGGCTTACTCCATTGAGCTGTTCACGGATGTAAGGCGACTGATTCTTCAGATAATTGGGCGTATTGGCGAAATTAGTGTCGATAGGGAGCAACAGGTCTTTCTTCAGCATTCGTTCGATGATATACTCCGAAGGGCAAATAACATCGAAATCCTCATGGCCGCGTTCGATTTTTGTAAGCATAATCTCATTGATGTCGAATGTCTGATAGATTACGCGTATATTTTTACCGGTTTGCTCTTTATACCAGTTTGGAAATTCCTCCAGAACTCCTTCATCAATATAGTCTCCCCAGTTATAAACCTTCAGTACCTCTTCCCTGGGTTCTTGGTTATAGCAGCCCGCTAAGGTCAGAGTTCCGAGGAGTGCCATTATAGCATATATAAATTTTATAGTTCTCATGTTTTGGGTATGCGATATCTAAAATTACTTGGTATTTTTCTTTCCGCTGCGGCGGTTCATAAAAATGAGCAGCAACAGGACGACAATGAAAATGATGGTCGACAGGGGACGAAGTTCAGGTGTAAGTCCTCCTTTACGGGCATCCGAGTATATATAGGTGGACAGTGTTTCCAGTCCCTCGTTACCGATTGTAAAGATGGTTACGGCAAAGTCGTCAATCGAAATGGTGACAGCCAGCATAAATCCTGAAATCATTCCCGGAAGAATTTCAGGGATGATGACCTTTCGTAAAGCTTGCCCTGGTGTAGCTCCCAAATCCAATGCCGCTTCGTATAGGTTTGGATTCATCTGTTTCAAGCGCGGCATTACGCTAAGAATAACGTAAGGCGTGCAGAATGCGATGTGGGCCAGAACTACAGTCGTATATCCTTGTGGTACTCCTAATGAAACAAACAGCAAAAAGAGGGATACACCCATAATAATATCTCCGTTCAGGATGGGGATATTATTTATGAAGGTAATGGCCTGACGAGCTTTGGAACGTAGATTGAAAATACCAATCGCTGTAAATGTGCCGAGAAGTGTAGATATGGTAGCTGTAATCAGGGCAATGGTTACTGTATTCCACAATGCATTCATCAAGGAATGGTGGGTGCCTTGCACAAACAGGTTTTTATAAAGTTGTGTAGAGAACCCAGTCCAGTTTCCCAATACGCGTGCCTCTGTGAATGAGTATACCATGATAATAAGGATAGGAGAGTACAGCAGGAGCAACAACAGCCACAGGTATCCCTGGCAAAATATTTTTTTGATCATAATATACCTCCTTCCTGTTCTTGATTGTCATCCGATGCAAACAGCGTAGCAGCACCAATAAGGAACAGCATGATGAGCGATAAGGCTGCACCGTAATTCCACATACTGTTGTTGATATTTTCCTGAATGGTGGTACCGAACAGTTTAATGTTGTTCATGGTCAGCAGTTCGGCAATAGCAAATGTTGATATGGTAGGCATGAATACCATTAATATACCACTGGCTACTCCCGGCATGGAAAGTGGCAGGATGGTTTTGATGAAAACCTGCCGCGGAGTTGCACCCAGGTCTTGAGCTGCCTCAATGTAGCTCTGGTCCATTTTTTGCAACGTATTGTAAATAGGGTAAATCATAAACGGCAGATAGTTGTACACCATACCGAAAATAAGGGCTCCTTCTCCCAGCGGGAGTTGGAGAAAATCGAATAAAGCAACTGTGGCAAGTGTACGAATCAGGATGTTTACCCACATGGGGAGAATGAACAGCATGACTACTATCTGTGCATATCCCGTTTTCATACGGCTGAGTATGTAGGCGACAGGATATCCCAGCACTATACATATCAGGGTGTTGACGATGGCAATTCCAATGGAATAAACAAATGTGTTTATTGCTTCCGGATGGGCCATGAATTTTTTGAAGTTATCGAAGGTAAATGCTCCGTTCTCGTCTGTGAATGAGTAGACGACGATTAGAATCAATGGCAACACCACGAACAGTGCCGCAAATATCACGTAAGGGATGGTCCAACTCTTCCGTGAAGAAAAAAACTGACGAATTATAGCTAATTGCACCTCGTTTCTTTTTTAAGATTTTACATGTTGTTTTTTCTGCTGATATGGATTTTTTCGGTAGGTATACTGATACCTACGTGGTCGCTTTTGTCCCATACATCGTTGGTGTCAACGTATACATCCTCGTCCCAATCTGAAGCTACGGTCAGATGGTAGTGGTCGCCTTTATAAAGAATTCCGTAGATATTACCGGTGAGCATTCCGTCTTCTTCATTGTCTTGCAGGACTATACCGTCGAAAGGAACTTCTACCGTTACTTTCATGCCGGGACTTATATTTTGGGTTTCCGAAGCCAGGCATTCGAATGTGCATCCCAAGAACTCTACATGTGTAGGGTCCACCAGCGTTCCTTCGAACGTGTTACAGATACGTTCTTTTTTCATAATATGGATGTCTTCGGGCTTGACGAGCAGTCCGACTTCTGTTCCTACCGTAAAATGATGATAGTCCTGTACGATGAATTCATAACCGTTGCAGACTACAACCATTTCGTAATGCACACCTTTGAAGATGCATGAAGTAACTTTGCCTCTGAACTGTGCGGCATCCGATACGGGGAAGATATACAGGTCTTCGGGGCGTATTACAACATCGACAGGAGCATTGTTGCCGAAACCTTCGTCCACACAGTCAGCTTCCACGCCGGCAAATCTTACCTTCTTGTCGTGCAGCATAATACCATTCAGGATGTTACTTTCACCAATAAAGTCGGCAACAAATGAGTTTACTGGTTCGTTGTATATATCGGTTGGAGTACCTATCTGCTGAATTTTTCCTTCGCTCATTACAACGATGGTGTCACTCAGTGTCAAGGCTTCTTCCTGGTCGTGCGTTACGTATACGAAAGTGATGCCCAGTCGTTTATGCATTTCTTTCAGCTCCATTTGCATATCCTTTCGCATTTTCAGGTCGAGTGCAGCCAATGGTTCATCCAGCAGCAGTACTTCTGGTTCGTTAACGATTGCCCGGGCTATGGCCACACGCTGCTGTTGTCCCCCGGATAAGGAGTTAACATCACGATACTCATAGTCGCTCATACTCACCATTTTCAGGGCCGATTTCACTTTACGGGTAATTTCATCTTTAGGAAGTTTCTTCAGTTTTAGTCCGAAAGCGATGTTATCGTATACATTCAGGTGAGGGAACAAAGCATATTTCTGGAATACGGTATTTACAGGACGCTTGTGTGGAGGAGTCTGCGTAATTTCTTTGCCTGCAATTCGGATAACTCCTTCGCTGGCTGTCTGAAAACCGGCCAACAGACGAAGCAGTGTGGTTTTTCCGCATCCGGATGGACCAAGGATGGTGACGAATTCTCCCTTCAGAATGTTCAGGTTGATATCGTCTAACGCTATCTTATCATCAAAAACTTTGGTGACATGAGATATCTCAATGATGTTATTAGTTTCTTGCATATTTATTTTATTCGATTTGGCCGCAAAGGTACGTTTTTTATGGTATTATTTAGTATAATATATAAGGAATCTTTTCTTAATACATTAAGATGCTGTATAATTATAATAGGAATGTAATATACATGCGTGCTTAATTCCGCTTTTAGATAGATAAAAAAGCAGGATTTACTGGGTTCTCAATAATCTTTTTCCTATACTTGTAATATCATTTTTAATCGGTAAAGGATATATGAAAGCTTTTTATTTTGTAATGTTGTTAGGTTTATTTTCGACCATACCATTACAGGCACAGCAGCGCGAATATGTACTGTTGGTGCACGGTGGGGCCGGAAATATAGCGAGTGTGGAAAAAGATGATGCGAAGTCTGGTCTGTATTATGCTGCATTAGACTCTGCGCTGATGATTGGTAATGCAATTTTATCGGCAGGCGGAGAAGGTGAGGAGGCTGTGAGGGCTGTAATCCGGTATTTTGAATTAAACCCGCTGTTCAATGCTGGTGTAGGTGCAACTTGTACGGCTGATGGTACTTTTGAATTGGATGCAGCAATAATGTGCGGACGTGATTTATCGGCAGGTACAGTTGCCGGTGTTAAACTGGTAAAACATCCTATCGAGGTTGCTTATAGTGTAATGACGGCTTCGCCACATGTCATGTTATCAGGAGCAGGGGCTGAAGATTTTGCTCGTAGTAATGGTTTAGAGATGGTGGCTACTAACGAATATTTTGCAACGCCGAAGACACAAAGATGGATAGATGAGTTGAAACAAAGCTCTAAGAAAAATGGAACAGTGGGTTGCGTAGTGCTTGACAGTAAAGGAAATCTTACAGCGGGAACAAGTACAGGTGGAATGTTTAAAAAGAAGTGGGGTAGAATAGGCGATTCTCCGATAATTGGTGCAGGGACATATGCAGACAATGCCAGTTGTGCGGTTTCATGCACGGGGCATGGGGAGTATTTCATTCGTCATGCTGTAGCTTATGATGTTTGTGCACGTTATAAGTATTTAAAGCAATCGGTGGGGGAGGCAGCATCTAACATTATCCATCATGTGTTGAATACTGAGGCTGGCAATGGAGGATTGATTGCTGTTGATAAAGACGGCAATTTTGCAATGCCTTTTAATAGTACCGGAATGTACAGAGGATATATCTATAAGGATGCTGAAACCGGAAAATGGAAAAAGGGAGTTGGTATTGGCAATAAGATGATAGAGGACGTGCAACATTAGTCTGATATGTTATTACAGAGTTTTTGAAAAGAGTCGTATTGCTTGAGAAGGGGTGATATGACTCTTTTTGTTAGAAGGAGGAGAAGTCAGGTGAAGTTTATTGGGAAAAAGATTCTTTTTTATTTGGTTTATAAAATAAACTTGTTTATATTTACTGCAGATAAAGTAATCGATTATTTTTTTTCTATGTAGTTTATTTTATAAACCATTTTACAAAGGAGGGGATTATGAAACCAATTAATTATTTACCACTGGTATTGATTGTTTCTCTTTTATGGGGTTGGTCCTTGAATGCTAAAGCAGAGAAAAATTTGACCGTATTGGTTACGAATATTCCTAGTCAGACAGGGAATATCCTGATAACAGTCGGTCAAGGACAGTTTTATGATATGGCTGAAGTAAAAGATGCGCAAGTAGAAATTGTTCTGAAAGATATTCCAAACGGAGAGTACGAATTGAGTGCGTTTCATGATGCTAATGCGAATTGGCAGTTGGATATGGAGGAAGGATTGCCTTTGGAGTATTGTGTAACGAGAAAAATTACTGTGAACGATGAGACACGGTATATAAAGGTAGTACTTGTCAATGTGAAGGAGGAGGTGCTGAAAAAGCGTGAAAATCGTTTTGATAAATAAGATGTTACGAAATCCTAATAGACTGAATTGTGTTTTTTGAAGTTGTACAAATTATAACGAGAGCTTATGAAAGAAAAACTTTTTTCGGAGAAAGACAGTTTAGAACTGATTTCCCAAATGTTGAAACAAACAAGACAGAATCTGGAAGTAGGTAGTGGGAATATCTTTTTATATTATGGATATGCTGCTTTGACTATTTCTTTATTGGTATTTGTCTTGATTTTCCTTACAGGTAATCCTGTTTGGGCTGCTTTATGGTTTGTAATGTTTATTGTTAGCTTTGTGATTCAGAGAAAAGCGGAAAAGAATAAACCTCATGTTGTTACGTATATGGATAAGGCAATATCAAATACCTGGTCTGTTTTGAGTGTATTGTTTTTGTTGACTGTTTTGGCAATTGTTGCTTTAGGTTGGTATATGGGACGCTTTGAGTTTGTATTGATGCTTCCTCTGAGTTTGTTGTATGCAGGAATCGGATCATCTATTACAGGTGTGATTATTAATATGCGTGCATTGATATATACTCCGCTTGTAGCTTTCATTGTCGGAGTTTATATGCTGGTTGAATTGCTGGCCGGTAGTGAACCGACTGCTTATTGGCATTTATATTCCGGAATGTCATTTGTATTGATGATGATTATTCCTGGGCATTTAATCAATAGTAAATCCATACAACAATGCTGAAAGAATTAAATCCTATAATACATTCACAGTTGAGGCTGGCAATAATGACATTGTTATTGTCGGTCGAGGAGGCGGACTTTACTTATCTGAAGGAGCAAACCAATGCTACAGCGGGAAATATCAGTGTTCAGTTGGATAAGTTGAGTAGTGCTGGGTATATTGAAATAAGAAAAGAATTCGTTGGTAAGAAAACAAGGACTTCATGTAAACTTACGGAAGTGGGAAGAAAGGCTTTAGACGAATATGTTGAAACTTTGAAAACATATTTGAAATTGTAAATGTTGGAAATTGTTTTTAGGCATTTAGACTTTTATGTCTTTCTGTGACGTTTGTGTTCCTCATTAAAATGACAAACTTTTCTCATTTCTGAGCAGAATGTTTTTCATTTCAATGGTGCAGGTTTGTCATAAAAGTGATAAACTTGGTTCGTACCGGCATATTTTCAGTATTGCAAAGTTGATTGTTACGCGCACGCGTATATTTAAAATGTATCATTTTGTAAC